>DASUGV010000337.1:0-2774 GCA_036273835.1 Rhodocyclaceae bacterium | reverse complement strand
TTCCAGCCGCGCTTGATCGCGTTGCTTGGATGCCATCTCTCGACGTTGCGCACGCAGCTTGTCTGCCACCTTCGCCAATGCAGCCTGCCGCTTTTCTCGTTCATCGAAAAGATGCTGCTGTTCCAGCGTTCGTTCACTTTCGAGCTTGGCAAGTTGTGCTCGACGCGCTTCGGCTTGGGCAAGTACCGATTGCAGATTTTGCAGTGCCAAACGCGCGGCATCGATAGCAGCCGAGCGCTGTTTGGCGATCTGCTGTAGATAGTACGTATCACGCGACAGTTGGTTGGGATCGTCACCGCTAAGCAAGCGGCGCGTGCCTGCTTGACCGTTTTCGACGTAAAAACGATAGAGCGTCTCGCCTAGTTGTTTGCGCAATGATGCGAGTTCGCCGTCGAGACGCTGATGCTCGGCTTGCAGTCGAGCAATTTCCACTTCTATGTCGTGCTTGTCGCTTGCGAGATCGCGCAAGCGCCGCTGCGCGTCGGAGATCGCACGTTCAGAATCGGCCAAATCATCGGCTGCCTCGCCGCGATTTTCTTCGCCGCGCGAGATATCCTGCTGCAAATTACGTATCTGCTCTTGCAATGACTGCAGTTCGCCGCGCTTCTGCGCGGCCGACGCGGCGTGCGCCGGAACATGCATAAAGCATAAAATAAATATGCTCAGCACAAGACGGACGCATGACAAGCGCATTACGCTCTGGCCTTGCCTTGATTGGCAACTGCCTGCATGGCGGCAGCGATCGCTTCAGCGTCTCCGAGATAGTAATGCTTGATGGGTTTCAACTTTGCATCCAGCTCGTACACGAGCGGCTGCGCGGTGGGTACATTCAACGCAACGATCTCGTCGTCAGGCACGTTGTCCAAATACTTGATCAACGCGCGAAGACTGTTGCCATGGGCGACAATCACAACACGCTTACCCGTCTTGACTATTGGCGCAATCGTCTCCAGCCAGTACGGAAGGAAACGCGCAACGGTATCTTTCAGACATTCCGTGCGAGGAAATTCCTCCGGTTTCATGCCTGCGTAACGCGGATCGTCTAAGGTCAACCGGTCGTCATCGTCCGTCAATGCGGGCGGCGGTACGTCATAGGAACGGCGCCAGACCAGCACCTGCTCGTCACCAAATTTGGCCGCCGTTTCGGCCTTGTTGAGACCCTGCAATGCGCCGTAATGCCGCTCATTCAAGCGCCAATGATGCTCGACCGGAATCCAGAGTTCGTCGAGTTTTTCCAGCACGACGTTGAGCGTTTTATTTGCGCGCTTGAGAACAGAGGTAAAAGCGATGTCAAAACTGTAGCCTTCCTTTTTTAATAAATCGCCAGCGGCTTTAGCCTCTTCGACGCCTTGTTCGGTCAGATCGACGTCAGTCCAGCCAGTAAAACGGTTTTCCTTGTTCCAGGTGGATTCGCCGTGACGCAGCAATACAATCTTGTACATGACATTAGCCTATTTCGTATGGAGGGAACAGAACCGGGCGACGTGGCATCGAATACCTATCCGTAACGCCAGGACACCACAGTGCTTGGGACAGGAAAAGTGGTATTGTATCGGATCGTTTTTTGCAAAGCAGGAATGGAAAGGATGTAGTTTGCCGTAATAGATGGCTTCGCTACATCTTCATGCACGAAACAAGACGAGACGCAAAGACACACAAACACCCTTCATTGGCTTATATGGAATTCATTACCCAGAACATACTTTGGATTACGGTCGCCGTCGTCAGCGGCAGCATGCTCTTCGTGCCCATTCTTCGCGGCAGCGGGCGTTTCGCCGTCACACCCTCGCAGGCAGTCATGCTGATCAATCGGCAAGACGCCATCATTGTCGACGTTCGCACTGAAGCGGAATTTGCGGCAGGTCATTTGCCGAATGCGCGCCACATTTCGGCGGCGGATATCGAAAAACGCGCCAGCGAACTCAACAAATTCAAGAACCGGCCCATCATCATTGCGTGTCAGACGGGCTCACGCGCGGGGGCGTCTGTCGCCGCGCTGCATAAGGCGGGGTTCGAGCAGGCCGTCCACCTCGATGGCGGCATTGATGCTTGGCTGCAGGCAGGCCAACCTGTCAGCCGCGATGCATCGTGATGATGTAAGTTTAATTGTGACGGCAGCATGGCAGAAGCGTGGCAAAATCCTGTCTGGCGGCTTATTTAGTAACAAGCGTGGTAACAGTGCGGCAACGCAGGTATGAAACCGAAGATCATCATGTACGCGACGGGCGTCTGCCCGTATTGCATTCGTGCCGAGCAATTGCTCCGGCGCAAGGGCATGAATGACATCGAGAAAATCCGTGTCGATCTCGACCCCGCACAACGGAATGTCATGATCGAACGAACCGGACGCCGTACCGTGCCGCAAATTTTTATTGGTGACACTTACGTCGGCGGTTGCGACGAGCTCTATGCGCTCGATCGCGCAAGTCAGCTCGACGGTTTGCTTGCAGAGACATGAGCCACGCGATTCGAATACTTTTTATCCATCTTTACCTTACGCAATCTAAAACCAAATGGAACAAAACGCGCAACCCGCCTTCAACATCGAAAAACTTTACGTCAAAGATTTATCCATCGAAGTGCCTAACGCACCGCAGATATTTCTCGACAGCACGAACCCGCAAGTCAACGTCGAGTTGTCCACCAATGGCAAGGCGCTGGACGAAGGCTTTTATGAAGTAGCCTTGACCGTCACGGTCACTGCCAAGGTCGCTGATGACAAGACCTTATTTCTCACCGAAGTGACGCAAGCAGGCGTGTTTCAAATTCGTAAC
>DASUGV010000336.1:0-6154 GCA_036273835.1 Rhodocyclaceae bacterium | reverse complement strand
CAGCGCTATATACCGCCGTAGCGGAAGTCATGGCTTATATCTATCAGCTCAACCATTTCATGGTTGACGGCGGCATACGGCCGCAGATGCCAAATGACTTGTCTGTACCGCCCGGGATGGATCCCGCGGCGGCCCTATGACATGGGAATTTCCGGTAAATAGACATGGCCACGCAAAACAGTGCCGTACTCGATCTGAGACAACTCTTCTCGCCGACCAACATCCGGCAATTGGCACCGCCGATTCTGGTGTTGATGATCCTGGCGATGATGGTGCTGCCGCTGCCGGCCTTTGTGTTGGACTTGCTATTCACGTTCAACATCGCGCTGTCGATGATCGTGATGCTGGTCGCGATGTACACGCTCAAGCCGCTGGATTTCTCGGTGTTCCCCACCGTTCTGCTGGTCACCACGCTGCTGCGTCTGTCATTGAACGTCGCGTCGACGCGCATCGTATTATTACAGGGTCATACCGGTCCCGATGCGGCGGGTAAGGTGATCGAAGCGTTCGGACGCTTCCTGGTCGGTGGCAATACGGCGGTGGGCATCGTGGTATTCGTCATTCTTACCGTCATCAACTTCGTCGTCATAACGAAAGGTGCGGGCCGTATCGCGGAAGTGGGCGCGCGTTTTACGCTGGATGCGATGCCGGGCAAACAGATGGCCATCGATGCCGATCTGAATGCTGGTCTCATTAACAATGACGAAGCCAAAGCGAGGCGATCAGAAATCGCGCAGGAAGCCGACTTTTACGGCGCCATGGACGGTGCTTCCAAGTTCGTGCGTGGCGACGCGGTGGCAGGCATTCTTATCCTGGTCATCAACATCGTAGGCGGCCTGATTGTCGGCGTGCTGCAGCACGATATGGATTTGAGCCGCGCTGCCAACATCTACACGATCTTGACGATCGGCGATGGCCTGGTCGCTCAATTACCGGCACTTATCATCTCCGTCGCGGCGGGTCTGGTCGTGTCGCGTGTTGGCGACGGCACCGACGTGGGTACGCAGTTTATCGGCCAGGTATTCAACAATCCGCAAGTCTTGTTTCTGACGGCGGGCATTCTCGGCTTGCTCGGTCTCGTGCCCGGCATGCCAAACCTTGTCTTCCTGTTGCTGGCCGCCGCCTTGGGATCGTTGGCTTACTCGATGAACAAGAAGCGCATCGCCGCGGCGGAAGATCAAGCACCGCTCAAACCTGTACAACCGCTTTCGGCGGATTCGATGGATGCGAGCTGGACGGATGTGACGCCGGTCGACGTACTCGGTCTGGAAGTCGGTTATCGCCTGATTCCGATGGTGGACAAAGGTCAGGATGGCGAACTGCTCAAACGCATTCGCGGTCTGCGCAAGAAATTCGCGCAGGACATCGGCTTCCTCGCCGCGCCGGTGCACATTCGCGACAATCTCGAACTCAAGCCCAATGCTTATCGCATAACCTTGAAGGGTGTCGACATCGGGCAGGGCGAAGCCTTCCCTGGTCAATTCATGGCCATCAATCCAGGACGCGTCGCAGGCCAGTTGCCGGGCACACCGACCAAGGATCCGGCCTTTGGCTTACCGGCGATATGGGTTGAAGCCGGCTTGCGCGAACAGGCGCATGCGCTCGGTTACACGGTGGTCGATGCCAGCACTGTCGTTGCGACGCACCTCAACCACGTGATCATGAGCCACGCCGCAGATTTGCTCGGACGCCAGGAAACGCAATCCTTGCTCGATCACATTGCCAAAGAAGCGCCGAAGCTTGTCGAGGACCTCGTGCCCAAGACATTGGCATTGCATATCCTGCAGCGCGTACTGCAATACTTGCTGGAAGAAGGCATCAACATCCGCGACATGCGTACCGTCGTCGAAACGCTGGCCGAACATGCACCGCGCACGCAGGATCCGATGGAGCTGGCAGCGCGCGTGCGCGTCGCACTCGGTCGCGCCATCGTGCAGCAGCTTTTTCCCGGCACTGCGGAGATGCAAGTCATCGCGCTCGATCCCAGTCTCGAACGCGTGTTACAGCAAGCCTTGCAAACCGGCGGACCCGATGGCGGCGCCATCGAACCGGGACTCGCGGATACGCTGCTGCGCGAATCGGCCGTTGCCGCGCAACGTCAGGAAGACATGGGCTTGCCGCCCGTGCTGCTGGTGCCGAACACCTTGCGTTGGTTGTTGGCGCGCTTCCTGCGCCGTGCCGTACCCAGTCTCAAAGTCATTGCGCATGCCGAGGTGCCCGAGTCGCGCACTATCCGGGTCACCGCGGTCGTGGGCGGTTAGCGTTGTTGGAGGTCAATCATGGTTAACGTCAAAAAATTCGTCGGCAAAACTTCACGCGAGGCGCTCGCTTTGCTCAAGGCCGAACTGGGCTCCGATGCCGTTGTACTATCCAACCGCTCGGTGCCGGAGGGCGTCGAGATCGTCGCGATGCCGGCGGACTCCATGGGCGAATTGAATGCCACTGTGCGCCAAGCGAATATGCCAAAGACATCTTCGCAACCGGCGGGTGGCGACGACGACTTCACCGTTACCCTGGGTCAGCATATCGCCAAGCTCGCACGCGATCAGAGCTCGCAGCCGCAAAGCGGCAAACCGCGTTTCCACTCCGGTTTGGACCGCAATGCAACTCGGCACGATGCCAACAAACCGGGCGGCAAGGCGACGAACGCTACGGCCAAGACGCCGCCAGTCGTTCGACCGTTTCAACCGCCGCATGTGGAGACGAGCGCATCGGAGACGCAGCAGGACGTCCCGGAATATGCCGATGACATTGGTGCCCCGGAGATGGATGCCAAGATCATTGCACTGGAAGCAACCAACATGCGGCTGATGGACGAGCTTGCTTCCATCAAGGGTATGCTGGAACGGCAACTGGCCGGTTTCGCCTGGAGCGAGATGACGCGTAATGCACCAGCGCGCACGCAGATGATGGGCGAGTTGCTGGAAGCCGGATTCTCGCCGCAACTGACACGCAAGCTGACCGAATCGCTGTCGGCCGATGTCCCGGTGACAGAAGCGCGCTCGCATGTGCGCGAGCTGCTGAACGAGAAACTGCGCATCATCTCGACAGATGCCGACATCATAGACCGCGGAGGCGTGTTCGCGCTGGTCGGCCCCACCGGCGTAGGCAAGACCACGACAACCGCCAAGCTCGCTGCGCGCTGCGTGGTGCGTCACGGCGCGGACAAGATCGCGTTGATCACTACCGACGTTTATCGTATCGGCGCGCATGAACAGTTGCGCATTTACGGCCGCATTCTCGGCGTGCAAGTGCATGTCGTGCGCGATGGTGCAGATCTGCGCCAGACCTTGCAGGATCTGCGTCACAAGCACATGGTGCTGATCGATACCATTGGCATGAGCCACCGCGACAAGATGGTGATGGATCAGGCGGCGATGCTCAGCGCCGCAGGCAATGTGAAGCGTTTGTTGTTGCTCAACGCCACGGCGCGAGGCGATACGTTGGACGATGTGATCCGCGCCTACAAACATAGCGATCTGGCGGGCTGCATCCTGACCAAGGTCGACGAAACGGCTTCGCTGGCACCGGCGCTGGACGTTGCCGTGCGCAACGATCTGGACGTGTTCTACATCGCCAACGGCCAACGTGTGCCGGAAGATCTGCATCTGCCCAATCGCAGTTATGTCGTGCATCGCGCACTGCGCGAATTGCCGGCCGACTCGCCGCACAAACTCGACACTGCTGAAGCCGGTTTCGTCATCGCCGCAAGCAAGAGCGCGACCCGAAACCCGCTCGTTCCGCCGCCGCCTTCGTCGCCTCAACGCCGCGCGGGAGATGTACGCTAATGTCATATTCTGAATCGCCGGAGGACGACCAGGCCGCGGGGTTGCGACGCATGTTCCGCCAGACGCCACCGGAGGTGCTGGCTGTGGTGCCATGCGGCGCGGGTGCCACGCCCTGGGTGGCACGGCAACTACACGCGCGCATCCGTGCGGGTCTGCGTTTGCTGGCGCTCGACGAGTGGGCCGCTTTTGGCAACCTCGCGGATTGTCTCGGTCTGGCGCCACGTTTCGACCTGCTGCAAGGGGTCGAGGGCTTCGTTGCCGTCGAGCAATGCCGCGTGCAAACGATAGCGGGTCTATCGCTCATGGCGGTGTCGCGCTTGTCGCGCGCATTAAGTCAGGACCAGGCGATTCGGCAGGATACGATTGAGCGTCTGCGTCCCTTGCAGTCGGAAACCGACGAATGGCTGATACATGCCAGACCCTGCGATATAGCAGGTTTATCGCCGCTGGCATTGGCTGCGCCGCGCTTGCTTCTAGCGGTTGACCCTTATTCCAAAGCGGTCACAGAAGCCTATACGACCCTCAAGAGATTGCGTCTGGGTGCCGATACCTCTTCAGTCGGGCTGGCTATGACTGGACCGGCGACGATCGAGACGCGCGCGTTATCCGCCAATCTTCAGTCCGTCGCACGGCGTCAGCTTGGATTTGTATTGTTGCCTGTGAGCAGTCTGGGCGAAGCGATGGCGATGCCCGCTGCAGTAGATGAGAATGCGATGTGCGACACAGCGCAACAAACCTCTGCGGGATTTGAAGAGCGCTTGTTGAGTATGGCGCGGCATCAAGCAAGAACGGCGAGAGCTCGAAGCGGATTATGAATGGCACATGCAAAACCGGGAATAGGACCGCAGGCAAGGCGCTGTTCCACAGAGCGTCGCCGAACATGCGGCGGCAGAATGGGCTTAAACCCGGGGCGTCTAGCCCGAACGGCAAATGCGTTGTCGGCATGCGCCCAACTCTGACGAGAGAGAACGATGTATAACGCCGCTGGAACACTCGACAAGAACCAGCTCATCACGCGCTACGCGCCGCTGGTCAAACGCATTGCTTATCACCTGATGGCCAAGTTGCCGGCCAGTGTCCAGGTGGAAGACATCATTCAAAACGGCATGCTCGGTTTGCTCGATGCCATTGGCCGCTACGAAGAAGGTCTCGGCGCTCAATTCGAAACCTATGCCGTGCAACGCATTCGCGGCGCCATGCTCGACGGTCTGCGCGAAAACGATTGGCTGCCGCGCAGTCTTCGACGTGAAATGCGCCGCATCGAAGCCGCCATCCATACACTCGAACAACAGAACGGCCGCCAGCCTACCGAGCGCGAACTGGCCGACACTCTCGGCATGACCCTTGCCGATTACCAGAAAATGTTGCAGGAAGCGCGCGGTTACCAACTCGTGTACTTCGAAGATTTCGGCAACGATGAAGACGACGATTTTCTCGAACGGCATATCGTCGGCGAAAGCAGCGACCCCATGGACCTACTGGAGGAGAAAGGCATGCGCGACGTTCTCATCCACGCCATCGAAGACTTGCCCGAGCGCGAAAAGATGGTCATGGGTCTTTACTACGAAGAAGATCTCAACTTGCGCGAAATCGGCGAAGTACTCGGTGTTTCCGAATCGCGAGTATGTCAATTGCATAGTCAAGCCATTGCGCGCTTGCGCTCGCGCATCACAAACGGCCAAGCCGCTCAAGCGAGCGGATCACGCCGTGGGCGCCGCGCCGCGGTATGATGAATATCTTTTTGGCATAAAAGATCGTTTTTGCTTTGTGCTTGTCATGCGTGTCGGCTGGAAATGAACGCATGCATCGAACCGCCGTTTTCGTTCGTAAAACGATGCCGTTCGAGATGAGGTATCCTGAAAACAAGATGCTGTTGCACAGGAAAAACTAGATGGATCTCATCAGTGTCGCGGGCTTGATTGTCGGGATTGCAGCAATCGTCCTCGGCCAGATGCTCGAAGGCGGCCACATATCCTCGCTCGTTCAGCCCACTGCCTTTCTCATCGTGGTAGGCGGCACCGCAGGCGCCGTCATGTTGCAAAGCCCCTGGGCTACCTTCAAGGCGGGCATTGGCATGGTCGTCTGGGTGTTCATTCCACCCACGCAGCAGTTCGCCGATTTCATCGCCGAGATTGTCGTATGGAGCAGCACGGCCCGCAAAGAAGGGTTGCTCGCGCTCGAGCGACGCATAGAGGGACTGCGCGATCCCTTCATGCAAAAAGGTCTGCAACTGCTTGTCGACGGCATCGAGCCCGAACGCATACGCGAAGTGCTCGAAGTGGAAATCAGCGCTTGGGAAAGCGAACGACGACAAGCTTCCAAAATATGGGAAGCCGCGGGCGGTTACTCTCCCACCATCGGCATCC
>DASUGV010000335.1:0-7570 GCA_036273835.1 Rhodocyclaceae bacterium | reverse complement strand
ATTGGCCGCCGTGCTGTCTGTACCGCTGTATAACTTCGTGTTGCTGCCAAGCGCGAGCGATCCAGCGTTAACGCCGAAGCTTCCGCCCGCGCCCCATGCCGTACCGCTCATGCTGGCAGCGCCACTTACGTTTACGCTCGCATCCTTGCCGGCAAAACGTGTTGCGCCCATGGTCGAGGAATCCGTCAGCGATGTGGCACTGATCGTCAGCCCTCCATCGGCAGCCAGACTGCCATCGGTCAAGGTCACGCCACCATTGGCGGCCGCTAGATCGATATTACCGTGTGCTGCCAGCGATGCATTCGCGCCGCTTACCGTCAATGCGTCGGCACCCATCGCGGAAGTGTGTGCGGCGATGTCGCCTTGTGCGCTCACATGACTGCTGAGCTGAATCTTGCCTGCGGCATCGATGCTGAAATCGCTACCCGTCGCGGCGGCATCGCCGAGCATGCGCACGCCTACGCCTGCCTCGTTGGCGACGATTTTTATTTTATTTGCATACATGCCGCCAAGTGCGGTGGAATCGAAAGCGTAGTCGGGCGCCGCGCCCGACGGCGCCGATGCGGTACTTGTGCGGCTGGCGTAGTTCCAGGTACCTGGACCCGTAGTGATATTGAGATCGCCCGCGTTGACCTGCCCGTCCAGCTTGACCGAGCGCGTAACGATGTCGAAGTAACTTTGATTCTTGCCATCCAGACCAGCGCCGGAAATCAATACGTCGCCGCCGTTAACCTGGAATCCGGAAAGGCCGCCATCTGCGCCGAACATTGGCGTACCTGTCGTCAGCGAAGCGCGATCGGTATTGATGAAGCCGCAACCATTGCAGGTTATGCCAAATGGATTGGCGACGACGACATCCGCCTTGCCACCGGCGACTTCAAGATAGCCATTCAACTGGCTGCGATTGGGCGCAACCACTTCGTTCAGAATGACGTGAGCGGCATTGTTTAGATTGGGATTGGCATATACCTGCCCTGCCAATTGTGAAGTCTGTGATACCTGGCTTGCGCTAACGTTGTTGAGCACTGCACCACGGCTGTCGACATTAAACTGGGTGTACTGGTTGTGCGATAGGCCCGCTGCGTTGGGCGTGGCGATATTGACCAGAGGCACACCATTGGGCGCGAGCGTCACGCTTGTGTTGGCGTTGGCTGCCGTCATGCCGGGTGGCGGCGCGGCACTGACCAAGGAAGGCGTTAACAATGCAGCCTGAATCATTGCTGTTGCGATTGTCGTTAAACGAAAGTGTGCGTGTGCTTTTTTCATGATGCGGTCCCCTGTTCGGTGCAAGATCGATTGCCAAATTGGATTGCGAAGTTAGCTGGTTGCGAGAGTCAGGACGAAGAACGTCGCATCGCTCTCGCGTGTCATGAAGGAGGGCTTCGTCAAAGGACGCCCGTTGAAAATATCCAGCGATAGATATTTGCCGCTTATGCTCAGCCCTACCGCCATGCCAGATAGATAACCTGCCGGTGCGTCGGTACCGCCATAACGCATGCTGGTGCGACCCAAATCGAGTCCGATATATGGACGCACTATCATTGGATAATCTTTGAACCACCTCACCGGCACGTTTGCCGCCAGGTCGTTGCGCACGTAAAAACCGTTGTCGCCCATCAGGCTGTTATCGACGAAGCCACGCACCGTATAAATGCTGCCGATCAAAATCTGCTCGGAGCCATACAGCGCGCGTTGCGATTGCTGGCCCACGAGGACGCTGCTGAAAGATGAGTCGACACCCTCTACCTCGAATGGCACGGCTATGCTATAGCCATATTTGTATTTTAGAAATTGCGCGCGTGGCGCTTCGCGCGGCAAGAAATCGGGATCTTCCATCGCACCCAGCGTATGCAAACCGCGCGACAGGCCCAGATCGATACTCACCACACTGCCATGAAAGCCCGTCGTGTAATCGCTGTCCAAATCGAAAATCGTCAGCTTGCGGCTGCTGACGCTCAGCAACTGATCGTCGAGAAAATTACGCGTGTCTTTTGTGGTGAGCGTACCGGACAGCGTGGCGCGATCGGTACTGCTGCGATACACCACGTTGTCCAGCTTCACCGAATTGATGGCGGAGGTGCCGCTGCTCTTGAGAGAAGATCCGCTATCAGTGTCTATCTGACTGACATAACGGGATTTGCTCGCCGCCAGCGATAGTGTGCTGTATCCCAACGGCAAGCTGTATGCGGCGCTGTCGGTCTTCGATAGTTTGGTTTCTTCACGCGCAGGCACACTCTGCATGTGCGTCACGCTGATGTAGTCGTCGAATCCGAATACGTTGTCGATGCTACCGCTTGCACCGACTTCGTTTTGGCCGGTCGCTTCCGCGCCTTCGTTGTCCCATCTTACGTCGGCATGCACGGGCGAGCTGGCTGTATTGTGGATCACCACGTCGCTGCTGCCGGCTGCATCGCCAGGACGGATTTCGAAAGTAGCGTTGTTCGATTGCAGACGATTGATCTGATCCAGGCCCTGCTCCAGATCGCGCATGTTCAATAATTTTCCTTGCGCGCCTGGCATCACGTTGCCGACGGAAACAGTCTTTTTGTCGCCATCAATGATGCTGATCTTTTCCACCACGCCTTCGACAACCATGATCTCTAGTTTGCCTTTGGACAAATCCTGCTTCGGCACGTAAACGCGCGTCGTTACGTAACCGTGCTTGATGTAGTAGTTGGTGATGTCAGCCAGCAGCTTTTCGATGTCGCGCACATACAAGCAGCGTTCGAGGTACGGCTTGGTAAGAACGGTGCGTTCGGATTGCGGCAAATTGGCAGCGCCGGTGATGGCAATTTCGTGGACATCGCGGCATACGGTGTCGGTCTCTTCGGCCTTGGGCGCTGGTGCGCTGGACTCGCTCCCTTTGGGCGCCGGCAGGCGACGTTGATCGCGCTCCATTTGCTGGCGTTGCCGCTCCTGCTCCTCGCGTTGAATACGTTGAGCGGTATCGGCCGGGCTGGTTTGGGCGCGGGCCACATCGGTTAGTAGCGTCGATGTCAATGCGGCTAGAAGACCGAGAGCCAATGTCGTCTTGCGCCGGGAGGCAATATTTTTCACTGTCGTGCACGGATGTTTGTTGGGACTGAGCGCACTGTACCCATTCATCACTTCCGCGCCATCTATACGAAAGTATGGCGGCCGCGGTGCATGCTCTATCTGTGCCTGTTTGCATGGGCTGTGTGGGTCTTGCAAAGCATCTTTGTGTGCGCCTTCGTGAACTCCATCACGGATATTCGATGGCCTTCAGGTAGCGCAGTAGAATAGAACCTTCATTCTTATCGAATAGGATTCTCCATGGCACGCACCGTCAACTGCATCAAACTCGGCAAGGAAGCTGAGGGCATGGATTTTCCGCCGTTGCCGGGCGAATTAGGTAAGCGCGTGTATGAAAGCGTTTCCAAAGAGGCCTGGGCGCAATGGCTGAAACAGCAAACAATGCTGATCAACGAGAATCGTCTCAACCTGATGGACCCGAAAGCACGCAAGTACCTTGCGGAGCAAATGGAAAAACATTTTTTTGGTGCGGGTGCCGATCAAGCCATGGGTTATGTACCACCCAAGCCGCAATAGAAAATGCCGTTGGTAAGGCGCCACTTCCAGCGGCGGTATAATGCGGCCCCTCACTGTGTTTGCCCGGAGTCGTACATGAAGCCGCTGTTCCAGTCCGACATTAAAAGCCTGCCGCTGCTCGCGCGCGGCAAGGTGCGCGATATCTATGCAGTCGGCGATGACAAGCTGCTGATCGTTACCAGCGATCGTCTCTCCGCCTTCGACGTCATTCTGTCCGATCCGATTCCCAGCAAGGGCCGCGTACTTACGCAATTGGCATTATTCTGGTTCGACAAACTTGCGCACGTTTTGCCCAATCAGCTTACGGGTGTCGCGGCGGAAGACGTCGTTGCGCCGAACGAACGCGATCAGGTCGCCGATCGCGCACTGGTCGTCAAGCGTCTCAATGCCTTGCCCATCGAAGCCGTTGTGCGCGGTTACATCATCGGCTCCGGCTGGAAAGATTATCAAGCCACGGGCAAGATCTGCGGCATCACGCTCCCTCCAGGCCTCAAGCAAGCGGCCAAGCTGGAAGCACCGTTGTTCACGCCATCGACCAAAGCAGAACTCGGTACACATGACGAAAACATAAGCTTCGCCGAAGTGGAAAGGCAGCTCGGTCCGGCGCTCGCTGCGCAGGTGCGCGATGCGGCCATTCGCCTGTATTCGGAAGCGCGCGACTACGCTGCGGAGCGCGGCATAATAATTGCTGACACTAAATTCGAATTCGGACTCGACACAGAAGGTACGTTGCACCTTATCGACGAGGCGCTCACACCCGACTCTTCGCGCTTCTGGCCTGCCGACAGTTACAGAGAAGGTATTTCTCCACCGTCGTTCGATAAGCAGTTCGTACGCGATTACTTGGAGACGCTGAACTGGAACAAGCAGGCGCCGGCACCGAAACTGCCGGCCGACATTTTGCACAAGACCAGTGCAAAGTATGTGGAAGCGTATGAACGGCTGACAGGCAAACGGCTCACCTAAACGTCATGTAATCTTGCCAGCGGCGTTCATCGTTATTGAGTGGCGCGGCGCCTCGCTTCGGTCTATCAATGAAGAATCGACCAGCGAGGAGGCGATCATGGCACACCAACTGAATCACCATCTGAATAGCACCCCGCATCGCAATGTGATGCCGGTGGAAATCGGTCGGCCCTGGGTGTGGATCAAACGCGGCTGGTCGGACATGATCGACAATTTGGGCGTGAGCCTGCTGTTCGGATTGGTCTTTGCCGCCGCCGGTTATGCGATCCTGACTTACGCTGCGAGCCAGCCCTATCTGTTCACTGCGGCAGTATCCGGTTTCATGCTGGTCGGCCCATTGGCCGCTGCCGGCTTATACGAGATTTCGCGCCGCCACGAGCAAGGGCAGCACACCAATCTCATGCAGTCGCTGCATGGCTTGGCGCGTAACGGTGAATCGCTATTCTATTACGGCGTCATATTGGCGGTGGTCATGCTAGCTTGGGAGCGAATTTCCGCCTTCTTGTTCGGGCTGTTCTATCACGACACTGCGCCAGATATGGCAAATTTTTTCCATGACGTTTTCCTATCGGGAAACTATGTGCATTTCGTTGTGGCTTACATGGTCATCGGCGGCGCCATTTGCGTCGCTCTTTATGCGCTGTCTGCGATATCGATTCCTATGATCATGGACCGCGACGTGGACGTGAAGACTGCGATGGTCACCAGCATTCAAACGGTGGGCCACAACATTACCGCAATGGCCGTGTGGGCAGTGATACTTGTCGTGTTGATCGCTCTTGGCTTCGCCACCTGGATGGTAGGCATGGTCATCACGCTGCCGCTGGCAGGTCATGCGACATGGCATGCGTACCGGGATCTGGTTAGTCAAAACGCATAGTTGTTGTATGGATGGGCGTCGTTGCAGTCTGCTTCCTTATACTTGACTACAACCAATGCCAAATACCTACTCACCCGTGCATGCCAAAGTCATATACTAGAAACATCCCCGTGCCACCGATTTCGGCACGGGGACTCATCTACCGCTTAGTCGACTAGCTGCAACGACGGCGAGCAACAAAACCAATCATGCCCAAACCTGCCAATAACATGGCGTAGGTTGAAGGCTCAGGCACAGCGGCGACACTCCATCCCAAGTCCTTCAACTCACCCAAGGTAACGGCATCGGCTCCCATGGCAATTCCGGTGTGGGGAGATTGGAAAGAAAGCAGAGTACCTGCCGACTCCTCCAGGTAGACGATGCTGTTGCCATTGATGGTGCCATCCGCGTTCAATGCTGGGGCATACAGTTTGGGGCGCACACCGCCGTTCGCGGCAATTGCGTTGGCGCCATTCCAGTAGAGATTGCCAGTGGTCACGGCAGTCACGCGTTGCGCATCGGTCATGGCGAGTAGCGAAGTGCCAGAACCGTCGACCAGGAATGTGTCATATATGCTAGGCGCATTTATAAGCGCACCGGTCGATGGATTGAACTGCGTCGAAAATCCACCCTGTTGGCTACCATCAGTGGTTACCAAGGCCCTATCGATCCGGCTCACAACGCCCAGCGTGCGAGCAATGGAGCGGATGCCGTAGGTTTCGAAATCGAATTGACCTGCAGGGGGGTTGCCATCAAGTCCAAGATACTCAGGAACATTTGGACTGAATACAAGATTGTAGTCAGCACTTGAACCATTGAGATTGCGGCCTGCCACATACTCTGCAAGCGGCGCAGAATAGGAAACATTGATGAAGCCCTTGTTGTCAAGACCCGCATTGATGTATTGATTGGTCTGCTGCGAAGCTGAAAGAGGAGTCGTACTGGTACTTACAGCACTAAATGACGCGCTAATGTTTATCGTTTCCCCCGCATAGCTTGCGTTAAGCAACCCGCTCCAATAATCACCGGCTTCTTCCAACGCAGCCTTGCGCTGTGCGCCCAATACAGGATCGTTGAACCCAGTGCCCGCCGCATCGTTATAAATAAAAGAGAAAGTAATCGGCGCGGCAAAAGATGGCGCGGTGACACACAGCATGGCCGTTACGGCCAAGAGCTTAAATTTCATAAGACCCCCGGATTGTTAATATGACAAGCGACGCGATTTTACATCGCCGTCAAGACTCCAATACGTGAAAATGTCCCTCAAACTCAAAAAAAGGAAGTAAGAATCAAAGCCTGGCCCGCTAGGTTGAACGAAATGCGTGTCCAGCGATCTGCCCCGAGAATGCCTCTGAATGTGTCGCTATGTGCGATGCCGTACCGATTATCTCTTTCTCCGCGAGCAAACTAATGTTTCCGAAGTCACCGCAGTCTGCGTGTCAGCAGGGCTGCGCGGCGATACATCCGGCATTTCAAAGCCGTGACACGAAACATATTGGCTAAATTGGAGAGATATTATGAATACGACATATATTTGCAAATCATCGATTCGCAGCGCGCTGATTGCCGCCGGGCTAGTAGTTGGGATTGGTGCCGGCACAAGCGTGGCGATAGCCGCCGACGAGCCTGCTCCGCAAGCGCATAGCGACGGTCTAGCGGCGACGATCAGCGATACGGCCATCACCGCCAAAGTGAAAGCCAAGTTGATGGGCGAGAGCGTACTCAAGAAATCCGATATCAGTGTAACCACCACCAATGGTGTCGTCACGCTCAACGGAACCGCAACCAGTTCGAATGCGAAATCGCTGGCCGAATCGGAAGCAATGGCGGTCGATGGCGTCAAGAGCGTCGACAACGACCTGAGCACACCTTCAAGCAACGAAGCCTCGGCCAAGACAAAAAATGCGGTCGCGAAAACCAAGCGAGTTGTCAGCGATAGCTGGATCACCACCAAAGTGAAGTCGGAGATTCTCGCCGATAGCGTTAGCAAAGGCTTTGACGTAGGCGTCAAAACGACTCACGGCGTGGTGGCGCTGAAGGGCACGTTGGCGAACAGCGACGCAGTCGATCATGTCAAAGACATCGCTGAAAAAGTGGATGGCGTGAAGAGTGTCGATACGTCCGCTCTCAAAGTAGCAAGCAAATAGCCGTCTCCGCCATTCAGTCCGGAGCATA
>DASUGV010000334.1:0-2442 GCA_036273835.1 Rhodocyclaceae bacterium | reverse complement strand
CCGCTCGTGGCCGAACGTAGGAAGTTGATGTAGCCAAACATTTCGGCCAAGGGCACGAAGCCCTGCACATAGGCTTGCGGGCCTTTCTGTCCCTGATCGCTGACTTGACCACGGCGGCGGTTGATATCGCCGATGACATCGCCCAGATAGTCGCTTTCTGTGACGACTTCGATGCGCATGATCGGCTCCAGCAACTTCGGCTTGCTCATGCGATGCGCCTCGCGGAAGCAGGCGCGGCCGGCAATTTCAAAAGCCAGCGCGGAGCTGTCAACGTCGTGGAACTTGCCGTCGAGCAAGCGTGCCTTGAAGTCGACGACTTCATAGCCGGCGACTTGACCGCGCTTGGATTCGGTGCGGATGGCATGCTCGACGGCCGGGATATATTCGCGCGGTACGCGTCCGCCCGTGACTTCATCCGAAAACTCGATGCCGCTGCCCGCTTCGAGTGGCTCGAAAACCATCTTCACTTCGGCGAACTGGCCCGAGCCGCCCGACTGCTTCTTGTGCGTGTAGGTGTGTTCGACAGGATTGCCGAAGGCTTCGCGGAAGCTGACCTTGGGTTTGCCCATATTGGCTTCCACACCCAACTCGGTGCGCATACGGTCGATGGTGATTTCAAGGTGCAGCTCACCCATGCCGCGCAGCACGGTCTGACCTGTTTCCTGGTCGACTTCGAGACGCAGCGAGGGATCGGCCTTGACCATTTTGTAGAGGGCGGTGGACATCTTGTCGATGTCGCCACGGGTCTTCGGTTCGACCGAGACGCTGATGACCGGGTCGGGGAAACGCATGCGTTCGAGCAGTTGCGGATGCGCCGGATCGCTGAGCGAATCGCCGGTCTCCGTATCCTTCATCGACACCAGGGCGCAGATATCGCCAGCGCGTGCTTCTTCGATGTCCTTCATGACATTGGCCTGGACTTCCACGATACGGCCAACGCGTTCCTTCTTGTCGCGCGTGACGTTGAGCAGCGTGTCGCCTTTCTTAATGACGCCGGAATATATGCGAATGAAGGTGAGCGTACCGAACTGGTCATTGATCACCTTGAAGGCCAGCGCGCGCGCGGGCGCATCGTCGGTCACTTCCTGTGTGCCGATGACGTGACCGTCCGGGTCCACCATCGAGATGCCACCGTTCTCGCCAGGGTAGGGCATGTAGTCGACGACAGCGTCGAGCAGATGCTGAACGCCCTTGTTCTTGAACGAAGAGCCGCAGAATACGGGGACCAGATTGCCGGACACGGTGCCCTTGCGGATCAGCTTCTTCAGCGTGTCCAGTTCGAATTCACCCGCCTCGACGAAATGCATGAAGGCGTCATCGTCGAGCGCCAGCGCTGTTTCCAGCGACTCTTGGCGCAGGGCGGGCAAACGGTCGATCCAGTCGTTGTCGGCAGAGGCCTCGAAGTTGAAACGTGCGCGTAATGATTCCAGCGGCACGGTTTCCCAGGGGCTGTCCTTGTCTTCTTCCTTCCAGATGTAGGCACAGTTGTGGATCAGGTCGGCCATGCCGCAGAATTCGCCAGAACTGCCCAGCGGAATCTGACACAGGACGACGGTGGCGCCGAGGCGCTCGCGGATGCCCTTCACGCAGTGTGCGAAATTGGCACCCATGCGGTCCATCTTGTTCACGTAGCACATACGCGGCACGTTGTACTGATTTGCCAGGCGCCAGTTCGTTTCGGTCTGCGGCTCCACGCCGGCTACACCGTCGAATACGACGACCGCGCCATCGAGTACGCGCAGACTGCGGTTCACTTCGATCGTGAAGTCCACGTGCCCCGGTGTGTCGATCACGTTGATCTGGTGACCCTTCCATTCGGTCGAGACCGCCGCGCTTTGAATCGTGATGCCGCGCTTGCGCTCCTGCTCGAGGTAATCGGTGGTCGTACTGCTCTTGCCATCCTTGGTGTCATGCACGTCGACGATCTGGTGCTTCTTACCGGTGTAGTAGAGCACACGCTCGGTCGTCGTGGTCTTGCCCGCGTCAATGTGCGCGATGATGCCGATGTTGCGATACAGCTTGAGTTCTTTCTGCCTTGCCATGATGTTGCCTCAAATAAAAAATTTGGTTTGCGTCGGGGCGAATATTGGGGCGAAGTCGGGCTTATAAAAGTGCCGCCATATCAATCCACGCTTGTGCCCATCGCGCGCGCTGTGAAAAACGAGACACGAATTTTGTCGGTCGTGAAAGCTCTTCCGGACGGACTAGATTCTGCGCAGCCCGGCATTGTGCCTCAAACAGGCTTCCTCATTCATAAGTAATCGTCTTTTTTCACAGAATTTGGTCACATAAATGTTGATTTTGGCGCGAATGGCGGGAGGCCAGATATGCCTTCTTGCGTCCTATGATCGACAATAGGCCTCTCTTATCGACGCGCCGAGGTGCTCCGTGCCTGATTTCAATTCATCGAATGGGACTGCTCTGCTTTATCTGGATGACCTG
>DASUGV010000333.1:0-2530 GCA_036273835.1 Rhodocyclaceae bacterium | reverse complement strand
GGTGTGTGCAAGGTGATATCGACGCACAGCGAAGACTTTGTAGGAGCGGGCCACGCTCACCACAACGCGCCGGTCGCGGGCATGACCCGCTCCTACAGAGGATTTGCGAAACGTGTTGGACTCATCGCCTTGATCAAACTGCGTTCCAGCGGCAACGGTTCGTCGCAAATCTGCGAAGCGAGCAATTCTGCACATAGATTGCCCCACACCAACCCGCGCGCGCCGAAGCCGGACAGTACCCACAGACCGGGTTGATCGGGCATTGCGCCTAGCACCGGCAAGCGGTCGGACGTGATGGCGCGGATGCTGGCGCGGCCGTCGAGATTGTCCGGCTGTAAATTATTGCCGTAACCCGATAGCATATCTTCGAGCTTGTCGAGATTCTCACTATGTTCTGTCGTGCGCAGATCCGTCTCCAGGTCGTCGACGACGAAGGTGGCACCCATCGATGCGATGCCGTCGATGGCAGGGGTGACATAACCGCTGCCGCATACCACTGTCGTGAGCGGAGCGATGTCGTTGGCGGGCAGGTGGCTGACCTGGCCGCGCGCAGCGCTCAGTGGCAGCCATATGGAGTTGGCAAGTTTGCGCGCGTCGTAAGCGTTGGCGAGAATCAGTATGGGCGCGGACGCTATGGCCGTATTTTTGGCATCGAAAGCCGTCCATTCGCCGTCGTCGTAAGCGACGCGTTCGATTGAGGTACTTGTACGCAAGTCGATGTGTGTGCCACATGCGGCGATATTTGAATTGCATAAGCTGGGCGGTGCAATCCAGCCACCCCGTGGAAACCACCAGCCGCCACGCAGATCGGGTTGTTGTGCGATGCGGCTCGCTTCTTCGCCGTCGACAAACTGCATGTATTCGGCAGGCGGTGCGAGTACCGCCACGGCTTCCTGCTGTTTCGCTGCCTGTCGTTCACCGCGCGCGATGTGCAGCGCTCCGCATTCCTGCCAGCGCACGGCGTAACCCGATTCCGCCAGCCGTGCGAGGTGTTGTAAGGCATAGACGAAACCGGCGCGCGTGATGCGCGCCATGAAATTGTCATCGGTGCTCGGCTGCGGCCGGAACACGCCGGCAAGATTGCCGGACGCGCCTCGCGCAGGTTCGGCCTGCGCTTCGAGCAAGGTGACCTGCCAGTCGCGCGCGGCCAGGCGTTCGGCGATGGCGGTACCCGCCAGTCCTGCGCCAATGACAATTGCATGTTGTTTTACGTGTGTGGCGGCTGACGTACTAACAATGGATTTGTGCCCATGCTCGCGCGTGAATCTGCCGCGCAGCGTTTCGCGTTTATTGGCGAATCCCGGCGCTTTATCTACTGCGAATCCCTCCGCTTCGAGCGTGCTGCGCACATTGCCGGACACGGACCAGGTTGCGAGCGTGCAATCTTTGCGTGCAAGTTTGGCCAGTGCTTTGCAGACGGTAGGCGACCAGATGTCCGGATTCTTGTTCGGCGCGAATCCGTCCAGATAGATCGCGTCGGCCTTTGCCACGCATTCGGCAAGCATTGTTTCCGCTTCTCCAAATAGCAAGGTAAGCGCAACGCGTCCGCTATCGAGCTCCAAGCGATGAAAGCCAGGTACGAGCATCGGCCAGCGGGAGACCAGTTCGGACGAGAGTTCGGTGGACACGCCCGCGTTGGCATGTGCACGCAAAAGATCTTGTGCGGAGAAAGGATGCTTTTCGACGGAGACAAAATGCAGGCGCCGGCTGCGCTTTGGGTCGGCACGCCACGCAGCCCACGTGGCGAGAAAATTGTGTCCGAGGCCGAAGCCGGTTTCGATTATGACAAACGATTCTCGCCCGGCCCAGCGTTGCGGCAGATCGTTGCCGCGCAGGAAAACATGCTCTGCTTGTGCCAGCGCACCCGCGACGGTGTGATAGATGTCGTCGTATTCGGGTGAGTAGGGTGTGCCATCGTTGGCGAAGGTCAAGGAGGCTGGTTGAAGGACGCCCGATACTTTCACAACTGCAGATCGCGTAACAATACGATATGGCCCAACGAATTTGCTTTGGTCTGATAGCGCTCATCTGCGGTGACGAGCGTAGCGTCCAAAGCGAGTGCCATCGCGTGATAAAGCGTGTCGAATAGGTGATGATTCAAGGTGATGGACAGGCGGATCGCAAGCTGCCATGTATCCGCATTCGGGTTATCAACTGAATTCGCAAAAAGTGTTTGCAATTGACTGAACGCTGCACCGGCGTCCTCCGCACGTTCGCTCGCCAGAACGCTGGCGACTTCTGCAAGAGCATGCGGTGGCAAGATGATATTTACGCGGTCTGCCATCCACTCCTCAAGAATGGCGCGAGCGACAGGCAGATCGGCTTCATCCCCGGTATTCAGATACCACTTGAGAATGACGCTGGCATCAAGTACGAGGCGGCTCAAGGCCGGCCGGCCTCGCGTGCGTTACGCAGTTGCTTGGCACTGATTTGAGGGCGTTTGTCCAGATCGCGCAATAGCGTGCGGACTACTTTATTGCGGCGCTGTTTGCTTTCAGCGTCTTCGATTGCATGTTCTATCAACTGTGCC
>DASUGV010000332.1:0-6927 GCA_036273835.1 Rhodocyclaceae bacterium | reverse complement strand
CGCGAACTGGTTGCGCGTATTCATGCCGTGCTGCGGCGTCGACCGCGCAATCTGCCGGGTGCGCCCGCAGAGGAAAATCAAACTGTGACCTTCGGCCGTGTGACCATCGACCTCGCTACCCGGCAACTGTCCCGTGATGGCAAGGAGATGCCGCTCACCACCGGTGAATTTGCCTTGCTCAAAGTACTGTTGCAGCACCCCAGACAACCGCTCTCGCGCGACAAGCTGATGGAGATGGCGCGCGGCCGCGAGTATGACGTGTTCGATCGCTCGATTGACGTGCAGATTTCGCGTCTGCGCAAATTGGTCGAAGACGAACCGACCAAGCCGCGCTATATCCAGACGGTATGGGGTTTCGGCTACGTGTTCGTTCCCGATGAGCACGCTGAAGTGTCCGACGATTCCGTCGAGGACGCACCAAACTCGTAACGATGCGCGTATTTCTTTGGCCACGCACGCTGTTGTGGCGCACCTTCCTGCTGATCGTATTGCTGATCGGACTCTCGCTGTTCGCCTGGTTCCAGATCTACACGCATTACGCCTTGCGACCGCGCACTCGGCAAACCGCGCAGATGATTGTGAGCGTCGTAAACCTTACCCGTTCGGCATTGCTCGCATCCGACGCCAGTCAGCGCACCGAATTGTTGCGCGAGCTCAGCACTCAGGAAGGGCTGCGCGTCTATCCGGCCGAACCTGATGATCCAATTGTTCCATTTGGCAATAGCGAACAAATGCATTCGTTGCAAGACGAATTGCGTGCCCAGTTGGGGCAAGACACCCGGCTCTCTTCTCGCATCAATGGAGAGTCCGGATTTTTCATCAGCTTTCATCTCGACAAAGATGCACCGGATGATGAGTACTGGATCATGCTGCCACGTGAACGCATTGGACGCACGGGTGCCGCCGAGTGGATTCGCTGGGGAATAGCAGCCGGCCTGATGTCGCTGCTAGGCGCATATCTACTTGTATTGGGCGTTACAAGGCCGCTCAAGGCGTTGGAGCATGCCGCGCGTGCGGTCGGTCGCGGCGATCCGCCCGCGCCTTTGCCCGAGAAAGGCTCGCGTGAAGTCACCGCAGTCGCGCGGGCTTTCAACCAGATGTCCAACGATCTGCAACAACTCGAAGCCGATCGCGCGCTGATTTTGGCCGGCGTATCGCACGATTTGCGCACACCGCTGGCGCGCTTGCGTCTGGGCGTCGAGATGTCCGGCGGAAGCGAACAGGATATCTCCGCAATGTGCGGCGATATCGAGGAGATGGACCGCATCATTAATCAATTTCTCGATTTTGCGCGCGATGCGCAGGCCGAAGTACCCAACGATTGCGATCTCTCGACGCTGTTGAGCGAGATCGCTGCGCCCTACCAACGGCGAGGCGCACAATTGTCCATGCACGCTCCCCCCGCGGCAAAATTGGCGGCACGGCCCATGGCGATTCGCCGCGCCATCACTAATTTGATCGACAATGCCTTGCGCTACGCAGGCGTGGACCAGCCGATCGATATCAGTATCACGAAACAAAACAACCTGCTGGTGGTCGAAGTGGCGGATCACGGTCCTGGCATCCCGGCCGATCAGACAGAAAGGCTCAAGCGCCCCTTTACTCGCCTCGAAACAGCGCGCACGGATGTTCAGGGTTCGGGATTGGGGCTGGCAATCGTCGATCGTGTCGCACGAATGCATGGTGGTCACCTCGAACTGTTGCCTCGCCAAGGGGGCGGTCTCCGCGCAAGGCTGAACTTATCCTGCTGACCGCCCGGCAGATCTAATCTGCGTATATATCCGAGTCGTCTATAATCCCTCGCCCATGAAACTACTGTTTGATTTTTTTCCTGTCATTCTGTTCTACGCAGCATTTAAATATGCCAAGAGCCACAGCGCATGGGCTGCGCAGAAAGCAACCGAATGGCTTGGCTTCATGGTTTCCGGCGGCGCAGTTGGCGCTAACGATGCGCCAACCGTATTGGCTACGGTGGTCATCATCTTGGCTATAGCCGCCCAGATCCTTTGGCTAACGGCGCGCAAGCAGAAAGTCAATACGATGCTGTGGGTCGGTCTGGGCTTGGTGCTGGTTTTTGGTGGCGCCACGATTTGGTTTCACAATGCCAATTTCATAAAATGGAAATTCAGCATCTTCTATTGGGCTATGGCGACTGCTTTCTGGCTAAGCCAAATATTTATGAAGCAAAGCGTGCTGCAAAATTTGCTCGGATCCGAAATCAAATTGTCTGAATCGGTGTGGAAAAAACTCAACACGGCATGGGTGATGTTTTTTGGATTGATGGGCTTCCTCAACATGTATGTTTTCTACAATTTTTCGGAAGACGCTTGGTACAACTTCAAACTGTTCGGCGGGATAGGTTTGACGATGTTGTTTGGTGTTGGGCAAGCCCTCTTCCTTTCGCGTCATCTCCAAAAAGAAAGCAACTGAGTGACGTCGAAAGTCACCGACCGACCCAATGAAATGATGGCAAGCCGCACCGAAAAAATCCGCGATCTGCTGCAAGTTCTGTCGCCGCGGCAAATCGACATCGAAGACCAGAGCCACCTGCATGCCGGTCATCCCGGCGCCGCGAGTGGCGGGGGTCATTATCGGCTCACCATCGTGTCGGATCGCTTCATCGGAAAGTCACCGCTTGCACGCCATCGGGTAATATTCGACGCGCTCGATGAAATGATGCGGCACGATATCCATGCATTGAGCATTACCGCGCTGACTTTTGACGAAGCGTCAAGCGCGCAGGGTGCAAAAACACCTTAATTTTCACACCCTAGCTTCCGCTTCGTCCAACCCAACTTCCAACCTAATACTCTATTCGTTCCATACGAGGAAAATCCATGAAATTCCAAATGAATATTCTGGCCACCACGCTGCTTGCACTGTGCCTGAGCGCGCCAGCATTGGCCCAAACCAAAGCCAAGGCGGCCGACACCAAGACCGCTGCCACGTCCGCGCCGCTGGCCAGAGTAAACGGCGTTCCCGTTCCCGCTGCATATGCCGATATCGTTGTAGGCGATCAAATCGCGCAGGGCACGCCGGATAGTCCTGATCTGCGCAAAGGCGTGCGTGAGCAACTCGTGCAACGCGAGGTCGTCGCCCAGGAAGCGCGCAAGAAGGGCTTGGACAAGCAGGCAAGCGTGCAAGCGCGGCTGGATCTGGCGCGTCAAAGCGTGCTGGTTGGTGCCTATCTCGATGACTGGGCGCGCACTCATGCAATCACCGACGCGCAAGCAAAAACCGAATACGATCGTCAGGTCAAGATGGCCGGCGACATGGAGTACAAGGCCCGCCACATTCTGCTCGATAAGGAAGAAGACGCGGTTGCCATCATCAAGAAATTGCAAGCTGGCGAAAAATTTGAGGATCTGGTGAAAGACTCCAAAGACCCTGGCAGCAAAGACAATGGTGGCGATCTAGGCTGGAGCCGCGCCAGCGCTTATGAGCCGGCGTTCGCCGATGCGCTTACAAAGCTAGAAAAAGGTAAGTTCACACCGCAACCGGTCAAAACCCAATATGGCTATCACGTCATCTTGCTGGACGATACGCGCAAATTCGAACCGCCAAAATTCGAAGAAGTGAAGGAGCGCATCCAGCAGGGTCTACAACAGCAAGCAGTACAACAGCATATCCAGGATTTGGTCAGCAAAGCGAAAGTCGAGTGACACTGGTCGTCTCGGTACATCAAAAAGGGGCGCCTGGGCGTCCCTTTTTTATACGCATTTGCATGACAGGTTAGGAATGCATAAACGCTATAATCGCGTTTTACCGTGGAGAGAGACATGGGTTTTCTTGCAGGAAAACGTATCCTGATTTGCGGTTTGCTCAGCAACCGCTCGATCGCCTATGGCATTGCCAAAGCCATGCATCGTGAGGGTGCGGAACTTGCCTTCACCTATCAGACCGAACGTTTTCAGGAGCGCGTCGCTAAAATGGCCGCCGAGTTCGGCAGCCAGAAAGTATATGCGTGCGACGTGGCGGAAGATACGCAAATTGATGCTCTGTTCGAAGCATTAGGGAAAGATTGGGATGGACTCGATAGCGTCGTTCATTCCATCGCATTCGCACCTGGGGAAGCGCTGGCGGGGGACTTTCTTGAAGGATTCTCGCGCAACGCGTTCCGCATTGCGCATGAAGTCAGCAGCTACAGTTTTGCGGCACTTGCCAAGGCGGCACGTCCGATGTTGAAAAATCGCAACGGCTCGCTGTTGACGTTGTCATATCTGGGGGCCGTACGCACACTCCCCAATTACAATGTCATGGGGCTGGCGAAAGCGAGTCTGGAAGCGTCGGTGCGTTATCTCGCTTCTGCGCTCGGACCTGAAGGCACACGCGTCAATGCGATTTCAGCGGGCCCAATCAAAACGCTCGCCGCATCGGGCATCGGAGATTTTGGCAAGCTTTTGGCGTTCAATGAACGTAGCGCGCCGCTGCGGCGGAATGTCACCACGGACGAAGTCGGAAACTGCGCGGCATTCTTGTGTTCCGATCTGGCCTCGGGCATTACCGGCGAAGTCATGTATGTGGACGCGGGCTTTAATAGCGTTGCGGTTGCTACGACTGAATAATTCAAAAGGAAATCGACAATAAAAAAGCGCCGTACAAAACGGCGCTTTTTTACGTCTGCGCAAAGATCAGAGGGACGGCCTATCTGGGGTCAAGAACACCTTCACTTCGGTACGTTGACGCACGCCCGCCACAAAACTACGCACGTCCTGATCTCCAAGCGCGCGCTCATAGCTCTGACGTAGGGAAGCCAAGCGATTGTCACCCGGATTGATCGTTGGAATAGAGACTTTGTCGACGCGGAAGATCGAATAACCATTTGGCATTTCCACGCCGGCATAGGCCGGTGTTTTGGTAGCCTGCGGTGCAAACACGGCCTTACGCACGTCAGCCGTCAATTCTGGCGAACTACGCTTGAGCGTCTTGGCAACACCCCAGGCGGTACCGGCAGGCGTTTGACCCGCCTGAAGCTTTGCCAGTTTTGCTTCACCATCGGCACGCGCCAGCTTATTGCCCTCTTCCGCAGTCAGCTGCTGCTCAATTTGGGCTTTGACTTCTTCGAACGGCTTTTGCTGAGTCGGCTTATAGTCGACCACACGTCCCGAGACAAGCAAGCCCTTACCCAGATCGATCGCTTCGGTATTGCGTCGATTCTTGATTGAGTCATCCGAGAACAAAGCGGACAGAAATTTTTCATTGCCCAAGACGCCCGCGCCCGGCTTGTTGCGTTCGAGCCAATCGGACTGCTGGACAGTTAAACCGAGCTTGTCAGCTACGGGCTTGAGCGCATCGGCCTGTTCGTAAACCATGTTGCCGAATTGATCCGCCACTTCGGAGAAGCGCTTGCTTGCGGCGTCCTTGCTCAACTGATCGACAATATCGTCGCGAACCTCAGAAAACGGTTTGGTCGTTCCGCCACGGATATCTGTGAGCAAGATGATGTGATAGCCAAATTCGGTCTCGACAATGCCACTCATTTGATTAGGTTTAAGGGCAAAGACCGCATCCTCGAAAGGTTTAACCATCGCATTGCGACCGAAGAAACCGAGGTCGCCACCTTTAGCCGCGGACAGGTCATCTTGCGACACTTCTTTAGCCAAACGCGCAAAGTCCGACGGCTTGGCTTTGAGCTTTGCCAAGACATCTTCCGCTTTCTTGCGCGCCGCGTCGTGAGCTTCTTTGCTGGCCTTGGAATCCACCGCAATCAGGATATGACTGGCACGCCGCTCCTCTGGAGCCTGATATTGCGATATGTGATCGTCATACCATTTTTTTGCGTCGGCATCGGATACCTTGGTCTGCGCAGCAATCTGGTCCGAACTCAGCGTGACGTATTCGACCTTGATACGGGGCGGTATTTCAAAATTGCCACGATTGCCGTCGTAGTACTTCTTCGCCGCATCGGGCGCCAGCTTCACCTGAGACTGAAAAGCCTTGCCGTTGATTGGCCACTCCGAAACAGTCCGTTCCTCATCCTGCAATACCAGCCAACGGTTCAGCGAAGCGTTCGGAACCACTGCGGACTCCAACACCGGAGCAAGCAACAATTGCTGGGCAACGTCATTACGCACGATGTCATCGTATGCCGCACGAGTCAAACCATGAGAGGTTAGCGCTTCGTCATATTTCTGCAGCGAGAATTTGCCGTTATCCTGAAATCCTTCATCCGCTTTAATTCGCTCTTGCACCAGCGCATCGGGCACTTGCAGACGATCTTTTTGGACCGCTTCGGCAATCGCTTTCTGATTGACTAGACTATCCAACACCGAAGCGCGGAACTCAGGTCGATCCGCATCGGCCTGGTTATACGCGGCGCCCATCTGTTGGCGCAAAGTCTGTTGCTGCGTGTGAATGGCATCCGTCAATTCAGCTTCGAATATTTTCGTCGCACCGACCTGGGCCACTTCATCCGTACTGCCACTGTCGTTATTTCGCAAGTAGGATTCGACTCCCCACAATGCAAACGGCAAAGTAATCAAGGCAAGGAAAGCTTGCACAATTCTGCGGTTATTACGAACGGCGTCAAAAAACATCGTCTACTCGATTAAATGAGATGCGAAATACGGAGCCCGCACGAACAAATATGCCGTGCGAATGAAGTAAAACTCAAAAATAAAAACTCACATATGAAAAAGGCGAACCTGGGTTCGCCCTTCTCTCAGCAAAACTTGGCGGAGTGGACGGGACTCGAACCCGCGACCCCCGGCGTGACAGGCCGGTATTCTAACCAACTGAACTACCACTCCGCGCTGAAAACGAAAAGCGCGGCTTTGTCAGTCGCTGGTGGGTGCTGACGGGCTCGAACCGCCGACATTCGCCTTGTAAGGGCGACGCTCTACCAACTGAGCTAAGCACCCTGCGCTGACTGGGCGCTTACACAAACCATTGCACCGGCTTCAATTTCAATCATCAAGCTGTTGCAAC
>DASUGV010000331.1:0-4003 GCA_036273835.1 Rhodocyclaceae bacterium | reverse complement strand
CGTGATAAAACGCTTCAGGAGACCCGCATGCCCACCTATCGTTCCCATACCACTACACAAGGCCGTAACATGGCCGGCGCGCGCGCGCTTTGGCGTGCCACTGGCATGAAGGACGAGGATTTCGTCAAGCCCATCATCGCGGTGGTCAACAGTTTCACGCAATTCGTTCCGGGTCATGTGCACCTCAAAGATCTCGGCCAATTGGTTGCGCGCGAAATCGAAGCTGCCGGAGGTGTAGCCAAGGAATTCAATACGATCGCAGTTGACGATGGCATTGCCATGGGTCACGGCGGCATGCTCTACAGTTTGCCGTCGCGGGAGCTGATTGCCGATAGTGTCGAGTACATGGTCAATGCGCACTGCGCCGATGCGATGGTCTGCATTTCCAACTGCGACAAGATCACGCCCGGAATGCTGATGGCAGCAATGCGTCTGAATATTCCAGCGGTATTTGTTTCGGGCGGCCCGATGGAAGCCGGCAAGGTCAAAGTGTCGGACTCCAACGGCACCAAAGTCATTCATGTCGACTTGGTCGATGCGATGATCAAAGGTGCGGATCACAAGGTCAGCGATGCGGAGTCGGAGGAATACGAGCGCTCCGCCTGTCCGACTTGCGGTTCCTGCTCCGGCATGTTCACGGCCAATTCAATGAATTGCCTCACCGAAGCGTTGGGCTTGTCGCTGCCTGGCAATGGCACGGTGGTCGCCACCCATGCCGATCGCAAGCAGTTGTTCCTGCGCGCGGGACGCCTCATTGTCGATCTTGCCAAGCGTTACTATGAACACGATGATGCCAATGTCATACCGCGCAGTATCGCCACTTTTGCCGCCTTCGAGAATGCCATCTCGCTGGATGTCGCGATGGGCGGTTCGACCAATACCGTGCTGCATCTGCTGGCGGCGGCGCGCGAGGCGGGCGTCAATTTCACGATGAAAGATATCGATCGCATTTCGCGCAAGGTGCCCTGCCTGTGCAAAGTGGCGCCGGCTACCGACAAGTTTCACATCGAAGACGTACATCGCGCCGGCGGTGTGATGGGCATTCTCGGCGAGCTGGATCGCGCGGGTCTGCTCAATCACGACGCACTCACGGTGCATAGTCACACGCTGCGCGGTGCGCTGGAACAGTGGGATGTCATTCGCGCTCATGACGTTGGCGTAACGGATTTTTATCGTGCCGCACCCGGCGGTGTGCCGACGCAAGTGGCGTTCAGTCAGGATCGCCGGTACAACGAACTGGATCTGGATCGCACGCGTGGTTGCATCCGCGATCAGAGCAACGCTTATTCCAAGGATGGAGGCTTGGCGGTCCTATATGGAAACATCGCGCGCAACGGCTGCATCGTAAAGACAGCAGGTGTCGACGAGAGCATCTGGAAATTCGCGGGCACGGCGAAAATTTTCGAGAGTCAGGATAGTGCTGTCGAAGGCATTCTCGGCGACCAGGTAAAGGCTGGCGATGTCGTCGTCATACGCTACGAAGGCCCTAAGGGCGGCCCCGGCATGCAGGAGATGCTTTATCCGACGACTTATCTCAAGAGTCAAGGGCTTGGCAAAGTGTGTGCCTTATTTACCGATGGCCGGTTTTCTGGCGGCACCTCTGGCCTGTCGATCGGTCACGCATCGCCCGAGGCTGCAATGGGTGGCGAAATTGCGCTGATACAGGAAGGCGATCGCATCGAGATCGATATTCCCAACCGCAGCATCCGTCTAGCAATCAGCGATGCAGAAATGGACAAGCGCCGCGCAGCCATGGCAACACGTGCCGACGGCGGCTGGAAACCCGTCAATCGTCAGCGTCCGGTGTCTGCGGCGCTGCAAGCTTATGCGGCATTGACGACAAGCGCCGACACCGGCGCGGTGCGAGACGTCACGCAGGTACAGTAAGCGTCGAATTTATCGATCAGTTGCGGCAGGCTCGTCCAAGATGGGCTTGCTGCCATGCGGTCGATGGCCGCATTCCCCATTGTCATGGGCCTTTGACGCAGCGCAACTTCAGTTTTGCCCAATTGTGTCGATAGCATTGCTTGATGAGCGGGCAAACCGCCGAGCACATGCCGATGCAATGATATTTCCGTCCATAGACCATTTAGATAACCTGTCCAATCGCCTGCAGGCCGGCTTTATTCGCCTCGCCAAGGACGAAGCCCTTTGGCAAGGCGATTTGCATGGGGCTTTGCGCCACGTGGTCAGCTTTGTCGCCGAGACGCTCGATGTGGGCAGAGCGGGCGTGTGGTTGATGCGCGATCAATCGACGCGACTCGAATGCATGATGCAATTTCTGGCCGCCGAGGGACGCTTCGATAGTGGTTTATCTCTGGATGCGGGTAAGTATCCGGCATATTTTCGCGCGCTGGATGCCGGCCGTGTCGTCGATGCCTCGGATGCCGTCAATGATCATCGCACCGCCGAATTCGCCAACGGCTATCTGATGCCATTGGGCATCGGCGCCATGCTCGATGCCACCTTGCACAAGGCGGGACGCCTGTCGGGCGTATTATGCCTAGAGCATCTCGGCAGTCCTCGGTTATGGAGCCGCGACGAACAGAACTTCGCCATGTCGATGGCGGACCTGATATCGCAACTTCTCGTGTTCCACGAATTGAAGGACAGCGAACGTTGCTATCGCATGCTTTTCGAATCCGCCGCCGATGCCATCACCATGCTCAAGGCAGGGCATCTGGTCGATTGCAATCAAAAGGCGCTCGAACTGTTCAACTGTTTGCGAGAGGAATTCCGCACCTTGCGCGCAGCGCAGCTATCACCGCCATTCCAGCCTGACGGCCAGCCTTCCAGAGAAAAGGCCGTGGCCCTCTTGCGCGCTACCGCACAAGGGCAGCCTCAGTTTTTCGAGTGGCGCTATCGCCGGCCGGACGGCAGCGAGTTCGATGCGGAAGTCAGTCTCAACAGCATCTGGTTGGCGGGCGAGCAATACACCTTGGCGGTGGTGCGCGATGTGACCGAACGTAATATGGCGCAGCGTACCCAGCAGCAAGCGGCGATGCATCTGGAGCAGCGCAATAACGCTCTTCAAGTCGTAAATGGTCTGGCAAGCTGTCTGCACGGCACTACCGATTTGCGATTGATCGCCGAAGAAACAGTGCGTGTATTGCACGGCTTGCGGCGTTCCGAATTGATCACTTTCTTTCGCTTGTTGCCGGATGGCAAACGTCTGCAACGTCTCGCGGCGCTGGGTATTGGCGCGCAGGAATTGGGGATGCAGGAACACGATAGCATTCCGTACGAGGGAAGTCTGGCGGGGCTGGCACTGACTGAGAAAAAAATAATGATCAGCAGCGATCTCGTTCATGACGAACGCATCGATGAGCGCGTCAAAAAAAATCTGATGGGCCGCGGCATTGGAGCCTTGGTGTCCATGCCTCTGATCTATCGCGATCAAGCGCTAGGAAGCATCGGGCTGCTGTTTCACAATCCGGGCATCGATTTCAACGATTTGGAACTCGAAACCTTACAGGCCGTTTGCCAGGCCGTATCGTTAGCTTTGGCAAATGCTCGTCATGTGCAAGTGCTGGAACATCAGGCCATGCACGATTCGCTCACCGGCCTACCCAATCGTGCACAACTGCATCGTGAGACGGCAAAGACCATCGAACAAGCGACCAATAATGCTAAAGGCATATCATTGATGTTGCTGGATCTGAACCGCTTCAAAGAAGTGAACGACACGCTTGGTCATCACACGGGCGACCAATTGCTCAAACAGACCGCAGAACGTTTGAGCGCAGTGTTGCAAAAACAGGACGCTCTGTTGGCCCGGCTGGGCGGCGATGAATTTGCAGTGCTCGCGCGGAATGTGCAGCCTGAACAGTCCATGACAATGGCACATGGACTGCTGGCAGCTTTGCGCCGGCCTTTCGAAGTGCAAGGTATCTTCATCGAACTGGGCGGCAGCATCGGCGTTGCGCATTACCCGCAGCACGGCGAAACCAGCAACGCGCTGCTGCGCTGCTCCGACGTGGCGATGTATGTTGCGAAGACAACG
>DASUGV010000330.1:0-6261 GCA_036273835.1 Rhodocyclaceae bacterium | reverse complement strand
TTGGAAATGCTGCCACCATCGCGCTGATGACATTATCATGCGCCGGGGGCAAGTAAAAACTGGTGATGTAACTTGTCGGGTAACCATCCAGCAGACCTGGCGCCGCCGTGAAGAAAAAATTGACGCGCATCGAATCCCAATCCAGTTTGCGCACGCTGCTCACCTTGCCGCTAACGCGCTGTCCGCCAATCTCGAAAGTCACTTCATCGCCTAGTTTGACGCCCAGCGTTTTACCGATTCCCTCTTCCATCGAAAACTCCGGCACTCTCCGGTCACCATGCCAGCGTCCGGCCACGATATGGTTGCCTTCCTGCAACTGGCTGGCCCACGACAAATTGAATTCGCGTTCGGCCAAATTGCGGGCCCGCTCATCTCCGTACGCCTTCGAATTCACCGGCCGATTGTTGATCTCAACCAACCGGCCACGCACCATCGGCAGCAGCGTGGGTGAATTAATTCCTTTGTCATGAAAGAATCTTTCCAGTGGCGCACGTTGTTCGGGTTGAATGTTGAGCACAAATTGATTCGGTGCGTCCGGGGCCTGACTCTTGCGCCAACTAGCCAATAAATCTTGCGTAACCAGGGTCAGCAACAGCACCGCCATGAGCCCAAGCGCAAGCGCCACCATTTGAATGATGCTGCTCGCAAGACGCCGGTGCATGGCAGCCAAACCATATCGTAGTCCCCATGCGCCGGACAGGCGGCGTACACGCGCAAACAGACCAAGTATCACGCGGGCAATCAATGCGAACACAGCACACGCCGCGGCAAAACCGCTTACGACATAAATGCCCAAACGTACATCATCGGCGATCCACAACATCAACCCTGCCAACGACAACGCACCCACGACCCAAATGCCGCTACTCCCAAATTTTGCGCCGCCCCATTCTCGCCGCAACGCGCGAATCGGTGGCACGCGAACCAGCCTGAATAACTGCGGCATGACGAATCCCGTCATCAATACCAAACTGACGAGCACACCGTGCGCAACGGGTGTCCAGCCTGGCGCCGGTAGATCGGTCGCTACTAATGACGATGCCATATGTGCAATGGCAGCCTGCAGCGCGAAACCTAGCACGCTGCCGAGCAACGCGATCACCAGCCCCAGCAATGCAAATTCAATGAAGTAAATGCCAAGCAATTGACCACGCCGGGCGCCAAAACAACGCATCACCGCACAGCCGTCGAGATGCCGTTGGAGATAGCGGCGCGAAGACAAGCCGATCGCCACCGCAGCCAGTACGACAGCCAGCATTGCAGCCAGCCGCAAGAAGCGATGAGCGCGATCCAATCCATTGCGAATCTCCGGCCGCGCGTTATCGATGCTTTCCAGCTCCTCGCCGCGCGCGAGCTTCGGCGCAATCCACTTAGACAGACGATTGATTGCCGCACTATCTCCCGCGAACTGCAACCGATAACGCACACGGCTGCCTTCCTGAATCAAACCAGTAGCCGGCAAATCCGCCGCATTGATCATCACACGCGGTACGAAACTGAAAAAATTATTACCGCGGTCGGACTCGAAAGTCACCAGCGCACTTACCTTCAGGTGCGCATTGCCAAGCTGGATAACGTCACCCGGTTTGACCTGCAACGAGGTCATCAGACGCTCTTCCAGCCACGCCTCGCCGCGCATTGGAATACGGCCCGCTTCGTGTCCCGCTTCGCCCATGCGGCCAGCAATTTTCAAGCTACCTCGCAGCGGATAACCGGGTTCGACAACCTTCACGGCAGACAGCTGCGCGACATCGTCTGTACTCGCCATGCTGTTGAAAAGTTCCGTACCGGTAACCTGGAGCCCCAAGTGCTCGGCTTCGGTTCTGAACGCCGTCGGCAACGGATGATCGCTACTGACAAGCAAGTCGCCGCCGAGCAACTGATTGGCATCGCGATTCAAACCTTCACGCAATCTATCCGTGAAAAAGCCGACGCTGGTCAGACTCACGACAGCAATCAACAACGCGATGCCCAGCAGCGTGAGCTCTCCGGCGCGCAGATCGCGCCGTAACATCGTCAGTGACAGTCTTAAGATATGCATTATGCAATTGGCAAATATCGCTCAACGAGTCTTACCCAGTAGCTTGCACCGAGTGGCAAAATCTCGTCATTGAAATCGTATCGCGCGCTGTGCAGCATGCAGCCACCGGCCTCACCGCCGTTGCCAATCCAGACGTAGCAGCCTGGCCGCCGTTCGAGGAAATGAGCGAAATCTTCGGCGCCCATGCTCGGTCGATGTCCCCAATCGACATGCTCCGTGCCCACCATTTCGATAGCGACCCGGCGGCAGAATTCGGCTTCTGCGTTCGTATTGACGGTTGGCGGCTCGCCCTCGACGAAACTTACTTCGATCTGCACGCCATGCGCTTGCGCGATGCCTGCCGCGATGCGCCGGAGTGCGGCCTGCGTATCGCGCCTCACCTGATGCGTCAGTGCGCGAATCGTGCCGCACAAAACGGCCTTTTGCGAAATGGCGTTATACGCTTCGCCCGCGTGAAATTGAGTGACTGAAACAACGACCGCATCCAGCGGATCCGTAGTACGCGAAGCGATAGTCTGCGCAGATTGCACCAACTGCGCGCCGGCGACGATCGGATCGATGCCTTGGTGCGGCATGGCCGCGTGGGCGCCATGACCGTTTATGACAATGTCAAAACGATCCGCGCTTGCCATCACCGGACCGGCCGCAACGCCGAAGCGCCCGATAGGCATGCCGGGCCAGTTGTGCATGCCGAAAATGGCATCGACGGGAAAACGCTCGAAGAGGCCATCGCGGATCATCGCCGCCGCGCCGCCCAGGCCTTCCTCCGCAGGCTGGAATACGAATACCGCCGTGCCCGCGAAATTACGCGTGGCCGCGAGATACTGCGCCGCGCCAAGTAGCATCGTGGTGTGCCCGTCATGGCCACATGCGTGCATGCAACCGGCATGTTGCGAACGGTGAACGAATTCGTTGTGCTCCTGGATCGGCAATGCGTCCATATCGGCGCGCAGTCCGATCATGCGCGGCGTGCCGGAAGATGCTCTTCCGCGCAGAACACCCACGACGCCTGTTTTACCGACACCGCGATGCGTTTCAATGCCCAGCCGTTCCAGCTCCCGCGCAACGACATCGGCGGTACGGTGTTCGGTAAATGCGAGTTCCGGATGCGCGTGAATATCGCGCCGGATGGCGGCAAGCGCCGCAGTGCGCTCAGCAATTTCTGCAATGATCGACATGATCGTGCCCCGATGTCCGCGCCCAATGTTGGACTATTCATCTTACACTTTACCTTTGGAGGCATGGCTTCTCCTGTCGATACGAGATCGCGCATCCTCCTAGAGCGCGCTAAGATTGCGCCAGCCCATTCAAGTCAGGTGTTCATGCAAAATCGTACCCCGGTCATCGCATACTCGATCGACGCATTGCTTCGTTCATTGACACTATGCGTGTTGCTGGTGATTTCGGTCGGCGGATCTCCGGCACGGGCTGCACACGCTTACGCGCAATTTGGCGACATCAAATATCCGGCCGGCTTCGATCACTTCGATTGGGTCAATCCGAATGCACCCAAGGGCGGCGAGCTTAAATTGGTGTGGGCTTCGCCCGATACGGATTTTGAAAAATACAACCCATTCACCTTGAAAGGTTCCGCCGCTCCGGGACTCATAAGTTCCGATCCATCCGGATACGGCGTGCTGGTTTTCGAGTCCCTGCTCACCTCCACGATGGATGAACCGGCCACCGCATACGGCCTATTAGCGGACGATGTCACGGTTGCGCCCGATCATCTCTCCGCTACATTCAGACTCAATCCAAAAGCTCGCTTTCAGGATGGTTCGCCCGTTCTCGCAGTCGACGTCAAATACAGTTTCGATCGACAAACCAGCGCCGAGGCCGATCCAAAAATCCGTATGTCATTTTCGGATGTGCTTCGTTGCGTGATTGTCGGCGAACGCACCGTGCGCTTCGATTTCAAACAGTCCAGCGCGGAGATGCCGTTGATTGCCGGCTCGCTCTCGGTGTTCAGTCACAAGTGGGGTGCTGGCAAGCCATTCGATCAAGTTACGACGGAGTTGCCTATCGCCAGCGGACCGTACAAGATCGGGCGCGTCGACTTCGGCCGTGAAATCACTTACGAGCGCGATCCGAACTACTGGGCCCGCGATCTCAATGTGAGAAAAGGCATGTACAACTTCGATCGCATCGGTTTCCGGATATACAAAGACCCGACCGCGCAAACCGAAGCCTTTCTCGCGGGCGAATTCGATTTCGTACAAGTGTGGATTTCACGCGAATGGGCGCGCACCTACGTCGGACCGAAATTTGACAAAGGCATACTCGTGAAACGTCTGCTGCCAAAAGGAAGCGCCGCCGAATTTCAAGCCTTCATGATCAACACGCGGCGCAACAAGTTCAAGGATGTGCGCGTACGCCGGGCAATCGGCTTGGCGATGGATTTCGAATGGCTCAATCGCAAGCTCTTTTACAATTCCTACAAGCGGCAGAATAGTTACTTTGTCGGCACGGACTTTGTAGCGCAGGGCTTGCCCGGCCCCGACGAGTTGGCATTGCTCGAACCGCTGCGAAGCAAATTACCCGCCGCAGTATTCACCGAACCCGTGCCACAACCGCCCGACACAAATCCTCCAAATAGTCTGCGCGGCAACTTGCGCAAAGCACGTCAACTACTCGCCGACGCGGGATGGACTTATCGCGACGGCGCGTTGCGCAACGCGAAAGGCGAAGCATTCACGATCGAGTATATCGACTACGATGCTGCATTCGGCCGCTTTCTGACGCCTTTCATGCAAGCGCTGGAAAAACTTGGTATTCATATGGAATTCAGGGTGGGCGACTACGCGATGATCAAGCGACGGCAAGATGCGTTCGACTACGATATGACGAGCATGGCATTAGTGAACAGCGATACGCCCGGCAAGGAACTGGAAGACCGCTACTCATCCAAATCGGCGCAAACACAAGGTTCGTACAACATGTCAGGCATCAGCAATCCCGCGATCGACGTATTGATCGAAAAAGCCATTGAGGCGAAAACCCGGCCTGAGTTGACGACCATCTTGCGGGCCTTGGACCGGGTGTTACGGCACGGCTATTACATCATACCCAACTGGTATTTGCCCAATTTTCGCATCAGCTATCCGAGCGGAAAATTCGCCCAACCCAATGTCATACCGAGATATATCCAGGCAGAGAGCTACGCGATGACGACGTGGTGGGCAACCAGTGCGGAAAGGCATTGATCGTGAGCGCATACATTCTCAAGCGCCTGCTGCTGATGATTCCCACGCTGTTCGGAATCATCGCCATCACATTCGTCGTGATTCAATTCGTACCCGGTGGTCCTGTCGAGCAAATGATGTCGCAATTGCAGGGACACGGGCCGCGCGGCGAAGGCGGCGTCGTGATGGGCGGCGGTTATCGCGGACGTCAGGGCATCGATCCGGAACAGATCGCGCAAATCCGCAAGCTTTACGGATTCGACAAGCCCGCCAGCGAGCGCTTCGTGCTCATGCTGAAACAGTTTGCTCACTTCGATCTGGGCGAAAGTTTTCTCCACCACAAAGATGTATGGTCTCTGATCCGCGAAAAGTTGCCCGTGTCGATCTCGCTGGGCATGTGGACGTTTCTGCTGACCTATCTCATTTCCATTCCGCTCGGTATTGCCAAAGCCGTGCGTGCAGGTACGCGTTTCGACGCGATCAGCACGGTGATCATCCTTGCAGGCTACGCCATTCCGGGATTCGTGCTGGGCGTCGCCTTGCTCGTGTTATTCGGCGGTGGAAGTTTCGTGCAATGGTTTCCACTGCGTGGATTGGTATCTTCCAACTGGAGCGAACTTTCGCTCATGGGTAAGGTAACCGATTACCTGTGGCACATTACTTTGCCCATCATCGCCATGGCGATTGGTGGATTCGCCGTCATTACGCTCATGACCAAGAACGCCGTGCTGGAAGAAATTCGCAAGCAGTATGTGCTGACGGCGCGCGCCAAAGGTTTGCCCGAGCGGCGGGTGCTGTGGCGGCACGTCTTTCGCAATGCGCTGATTCCGATCATGACGGGTTTTCCGGCGGCGTTCGTCGCAGCATTCTTTACGGGTTCCGTGCTAATCGAAACGCTGTTCTCTCTGGATGGCCTGGGACTGCTTTCTTATGAATCCATCATACGACGTGACTATCCCGTCGTCATGGGAAGTTTATTCTTCTTCACGCTCCTCGGCTTGATCGCCACGCTGGTGCGCGATTTGAGCTATGTATGGG
>DASUGV010000329.1:0-18389 GCA_036273835.1 Rhodocyclaceae bacterium | reverse complement strand
GGAGTATTGGCCGCACGCAGCTCTGTCGGCCTTGTAGGTGGCCTTGATTTGCTTTTCCGAAGTTTTGTATTCGGTTTTTGTTACCGCGGCGCTGGCAACAGAGAACGCCATGAGTGCAACAGCAATTGCCGTAGCGCGCATTTTGAAAGATGTATTCATGAGCCTCTCCTCAATTCTTAATTGGTTGAAAACTGGTCAGCCACGATTTTTTTCGCGGTTGCAGCAGTGAGTGAAGTGTCTAAAAAATCGCGTCGAGTGCGAACCGGAATACGCCGCGATATGCCGTAGTTTTTGTCCTACGTTGACGTGCTGGCGTCGCTGCGGAAATGAAATGCGTTCAATGCCGCTCGTCCTACATGGTCTAGAGGCAAGGTCCGATGCTTATCTCGTGTGCCATTTGTTGTAATGGCTTTCAGCGAGTGCGGCACTTGCAATCGAGCCGAAATTTCGCGGACGTACGGCAGTAAATTCAAGGATGAGAAATCGGGTGATATCCCATTTCGACGTAGGACATTTCCCACAAGATATTAGGAGCGCTGCCAATGGAACACTGGATCGACACCAGAGAGAATGGCAGCCCTTGCATGTCCGATAGCCCGGAGTTGAGCAAGACGCGGGCGCATGCAATGATTGACATGATTGCCTTCCGAATATTTTGAAAGCCGCACTGGATACGATATGTCCGAATTGAGTTGCTACATTCTCGAAGATAGTGCGGTCATCCGAGAGAATTTGATCGCGACCCTCGAGGAGATGTCGCCGGTTCGCGTCATCGGATCGGCCGAGGATCAGAAGACGGCCTTACATTGGCTGCAGAATTCGGAAAACCATTGCGATGTGTTGATCGCCGACATTTTCCTCAAGTCGGGCTCTGGACTGGAAGTATTGAAAGCTGTCCAGAATTTGCAATCGGTGGGTAAGCGAGTGGTGCTGACGAATTACGCGACGGTCGATATCCGGCGAAGATGTCTCGAACTGGGCGCCGACAAAGTCTTCGACAAGTCGGGGGAAATCGAAGGGCTGATCAATTACTGTACCGAGCTCGCCAATGAAAACGGCTCGCACTAATTATTGAATCAGCCCATTCTTCAAGGCGTAGTAAGTAAGATCGCTGTTGGATGCGAGATTCATTTTTTCCATCACGCGCGTTCTGTACGTGCTCACCGTCTTTACGCTCAGCGACATGCTCTCGGCCATGTGACCAATGGTTTCACCTTTGGCCAATCGCAGGAACACTTGAAACTCGCGCTCGGAGAGTTGTTCATGAAGCGGTTTGTCATTGTTGCCTCCCAGCCCGTCGGCCAGCAGTTCTGCCACAGCCGCGGTGATGTACTTGCGGCCGCGAGAAACCGTGCGAATCGCTTTGACGATTTCTTCCGGATCGCACTCCTTGTTCAGATAACCACTCGCGCCCTGACGCAACAACGTCGTCGCGTAATGCGCTTCCGGAAAGCCGCTGAGTATCAATACGGGAAGGTCGGGCTCGCGCGCCTTGATCGCCGCCAGCGCGTCGATACCGCTGTGATCGGGCATGGACAGATCCATCACCAGCACGTCGACTTCGCCCTTGCGAACAATGTCGAGCGCTTCGCGCCCGTTGGCCGCTTCGCCTGTAACGGTGATGTCGCCCTGCTCGGAAAAAAACTGACGCAGGCCGGCGCGCACAATTGCATGGTCGTCGACAATGACTACTCGAATCATGATGTTGCCTGAGGCGTTGGATTGCATGGAAAGTGTATATGAAACGACCTGCAGTTAAAATTTTTTCGGAACTCGGCAGCAATCCGCTGATGCTCGTGCTGGCCATGCTGGCAGCGGCGGCATTGATCGTCATCAGCGAAACGGCCTATCGCGAAGCGAGCGGGGCGCAAGGCGAATTCATCCGCGCCGTGGACACGCGCGACGAGGTGCGAACGCTGGTGCGTAGTCTCGTCGACGCGGAAACCAACCAGCGCGGTTACCTTCTCACCGGAGAAAAAGCATATCTGACGCCCTACAGAGATGCCATTCCAACGATAAACCGAACGATGTCCCAGCTGGATGCTGCCTATGGCACAAATCCCAAAGGCATCGCGACGATGAAGGCCCTGCATGAACTCGTGTCACGCAAACTGCAGGAGCTCGCCTCGACGATAAGACTTCATGACCGTGGCATGGACAGTACATGGCAGGCAATGGTGATGTCCGGTGCCGGCAAGCAACTGATGGAAAATATCCGCGCATTGGCCCAGGAAATATCCGATGCCGAAACGGAACACGCGACAGCCAGTCAGACCAGCGTCCAGGACACCCTGTCGCTTAATCGCATCGGCGTGTGGTCCATGGTTGTCATCAGCCTGTTCGCATTGGGAATGTTTCTCAGGCAGACGACCATGCTCAACACGCTGCGGCGCGAACAGCATGCGGCCATTCTTGCCGAACGCGATCGGCTCGAGCAGCAAGTACTGTTGCGCGCCTCTCAGCTTATCGAGCTGGCCCGCCATCTGCAAAATGCGCGCGAGGATGAGCGCAGTCATCTGGCGCGCGAACTGCATGATGAACTTGGCGCGCTGCTCACTGCCGCGAAGCTCGATGCTGCCCGCATAAAATCCCGCCTCGGCAATATGCTGCCGGAAGTATCGGACCGGCTGGCACATCTGAACGAGACCCTGAACAGCGGCATCGCGCTCAAACGGCGGATCACCGAGAACTTGCGTCCATCGTCGTTGAGTAATCTGGGTTTGATCGCAGCGCTCGACATTCAGGCGCGCGAATTCACCGAAGCCTCGTCCATCCCGGTGACATGTCTGCTGTCGCCAGTGAAGCTCGCCGAGTCGGCGGAACTAACGGTGTATCGCCTGGTCCAGGAAGCGTTCACCAATATCTCCAAATACGCGCAAGCGACGCGAGTCGAAGTTCATCTTTCGGAACGTAACGGTCATGCCGAACTGCAAGTGCTCGACAACGGCATCGGTTTCGATCCTGGCGAACAGCGAACGTCGACACATGGATTGCTGGGCATGCGTTACCGCGTCGAGTCCGAAGGCGGACGCCTGTATGTTGATAGCACTCTAGGACAGGGCACCACCATCTGCGCAACACTACCCTTACTGACCGAACCGGCAGCAGTATAAGTAATCCAGCACTTGGCAATCCAGCGCTTCGTCGGCGGCGTCCTACAAGCGATCGATCCACTCGCCCACACGGTGTCGGCCCTCTCTCCCATGTTTGGCGTGACTGCGGTTTTATAAACTCCAATCGACAGTCATTTAGGTAGATGCCAGACGCTGATCTAAGCGGTCAGGCATCGTTGATCGGGAGAGCTCTCATGTTGCATTATGCCATTGTATTTTTCGTCATTGCCCTTATTGCAGCCTTGTTCGGTTTTGGCGGCATCGCCGCGGGCGCCGTCGGTATCGCCAAGATATTGTTCTTCGTCTTCCTTGTCCTGGCAATTCTCAGTTTCTTGTTCGGCCGCTCGCGACGTCTTTAGTCCGGGGTTCGCAAGTGTCGGATCGCGGAATATTTATTCTCGCAGATCCGAAGTGTTTACTCTGATTGCGTGCAGCGCTTCCTCTCCCTGGGTGCTGATTTGCGTAATTGGATTTTATGCGCGCTTCGGCGCGCTTTTTTTTGCAACTTGAAATTGGCTACGCGGCGACACGGCGTAGTCCTACACGCTAAGACGTTTCGTTCCGATGTGTTCGGAAACCGCCCGCTATTAAAGTTCAATCAAGGCCAATGCATTGCGTACCGTAATGTCGCGCCACAACGGAAAGGACAATGTCATGTTGAAGTGGGCTCTGTTTTTTGCGATCGTCGCTTTGATTGCGGGTGTTTTCGGATTTACCGGCGTCGCAGCCGGCGCAGCCGGCATCGCAAAGGCGTTGTTCGCCATATTTATCGTGCTGTTCCTGGTCGTCGTTGCCTTGGCCCTGTTGGGCATCGGCGCGATCAGGAAAGACTGACCAAGTACCACCCGTAGCGTTTCAATCACTGTCAAACCGTAAAGAGGAGAAATACCATGTTACGTACTACTTTCGTTGCCCTTGCAGCCGCAACAACGCTTCTTGCATTGCCCGGTTGTGCCGTCACGCGCGATCAATCCACGGTGGGCGAATATGTCGACGACTCCGCAATCACGGCAAGCGTAAAGGCGCGTCTGCTGGAGAACAAGGATGTCGATGGCACCTCAGTCAAAGTCCAAACACTCAATGGCGAAGTCATGCTGTCCGGCTTCGCGAAGAGCGAAAAGGAACGGAGCACTGCGGAATCGATCGCCCGCAACGTGAAAGGCGTCAAGAGCGTCAAGAATGCACTGGTTGTGCGCACCGGCTCTTGATCGGACTTACGCCTGCAACGATTCATGACCTGGCAAGGAGATCGACATGAACTGGGATCGAATCGAAGGAAACTGGAAACAGGCTAAAGGCAAAGCCAAGGAGCAATGGGGAAAACTTACCGATAGTGACTTTGACATTATCGCAGGCCATCGCGACCAGTTGGCTGGCAAGATTCAGGAGCGTTACGGCATCGCCAAGGACGAGGCACTACGCCAAGTTGACGTTTGGCAAAAAAATGCTGACGAGAGCTGGTTTGTCTAAAGATTTGCCGATTGCGCGCTAAGCAGCGCAAAGCCGCCTTGGTCGAGGTTCGATCAAGGCGGTTTCTTTTACCGCCACGTTATCCATGAGTCATTTTGTGAGTTCGAGATTCTGATTCTTGTACAGGGGCTCCAGCGCAACATCGTGTTCCGAGTGTTTGCTATTGACAACGGGTTTATGCTCTATGAATATCTGCCAGAGAGTATCTCCCTTCCAGCTCGACGATGCTTTGGCGTAGAGCGCCTGATCCAGCTTCACGATTTCTTCGGCCAGGCCCGGATCGCATCGACGCGCGAGCGCCGTAAGACTGTTGGGCGCATGCCCGGGCCAACGTTGTCCTGCCCACGCCAGTAATTGCGATTTAACTTGCATGGCATCATCGGCAAGGCAACTTTTTTTGAGTAGTTGCTCAAGCTGTTTGAGATTTTCTTCGTTCGGCTTTCGTTCACTTTCTTCCCGCTGCAAATCATGCCGCGATGCGTTGCGGCGCGCACGCCACCATGCAATGGACGTCATCGACCAGCCGACCGCCAGAAGCAATGCCAACCACGGCCACCAAGCATACGATGCAACAAACTGAGATCTACCGGAAGGCAGCGGTGTGTTTGCAGACTGGTCCGCAGGCGCTTCGGTAAGCGGCGAGCCAGGCGACGTATTCGTGACGGGTGGCGCTGCGTTGGCGTTTTGCGCACCCGCCAACACGGTGATATTGCGGGCAGGCAAACTTGCCACTTCTTGCTTGTCTGTCGTGGTGTTCCACCATTTGACCTCGATAGAAGGCAGGCTGAGATTGCCGGCATGCGTGGGTATGAGGGCGAACTTTTGCTCGCGTACACCGGTAATTCCATTGTCATTCTTGTTGTCCTTTAGCGCGGGCTGATCCGGATAGAGTTTGAATCCGCCGCTATTGCTGTTGTCGATCGCCGGTAATACGGAAGCGGTCAGTCCGCCGGCTTGAATGGTCAGCGTGCGCGTAACCGGTTCGCCGGCGGTGAATTTGGGCGGATTTTCCGACCATTGTTCGGACAGGGATAGTTTGCTCGCCGGCAACCACTGATTGCCGCTGAAGCCGGCGGGAATGGGCTTGACCGAAAACGAAATCGTTTTCGAGCGCACGCGTTGATGACGGATGCGTTGATTGAAAGGATCGAACGAGAAAAATCCGCCGCCCTGATTTTCTTCTATGACATTGCCATCGAAGACGAGCGGCGCGCTGGCAAAGGATCCGCTTTTTTGCGGATAGACCGCGTAGCGCCGTTCCACAACGGCGTAAGCAACGCCATTGCGTTCGGTCTGAAATTCGCGATCGTCTCCGAGACGTTGAACGACGGCATCCATATTCGGAAAGACTGGATCGCTGAGCGTGCTGCCGTCGGCTAGATTTACGGCGCGATAGAGGCGCACCGTAAATAGAATCTGTTGCTGCACATATGCGACGTGCGGTTCCGCTTCCACGTCGAGAAACAGATCGCCTTGCTGCTGCGCAGCCGGCGCCTGGCTTGCTGCAACGACCTTAAGCGTGATCGGCTGGCTTGACTGGCCACCGGCAGTGATGGCGGGGATCACTAATTGTCCAACACGTTTGGCGGAGAGAGAAATCTGCCACTGCGTGCTTTGAGTACTCTGTCCATTGGTGATTTGGATGTTGCTGCTTTTGCTCTGGCCGAGGATATCGAAATCCTGCTGCAAGGGACTCAGATCAGGATCGGCTCTGTTGCTGCCATCGCTCTGCAGCACGAGCGTGAAGCTCTCGTCCGCCGTCACCGGATTGCGATCGACATGCGCCTGTAAAGCTGCCATCGCTTGAACCGAACTGAACACAGATGACGTGGCAATCAGCAAGAACAAAATTCGTTTGAATAATCCTTTCACCATGGCTGCTTTTCGCTTTCGTGGGTTTGCTGCTGTTTGTACTGGTAAAGAAATTTGCGCCGCCACAGCCCGCCCGGGTCGTCGGGGATGCGCCGAAGCCACTGCTCGTCGGCTTTATTCAACTTGGCGTTGTCAGTCGATTCCTGCGCGGCAATAGGCTGACCGTTCTGTGGCTGACCATCTTTTCCTATCTGTTTGTCATTTTTCTGTTCCGTGTTGTTATTGTTGTTCTGCGATGCGGACTGGCGCTGATTCTGCGCTTGCGATGCTTGGGCTTGTTTTGCGGCATCGCTCGATTTCTGATTGTCGGCCTGTTGCTGTTGCGCATCCCGTTTAGACTGGCCGTTCTTGTCGGAGCCATCCTTGTTCTGCGACGATTCCTGTGGCGACGACTGTGACTTGTTGGCGCCCGACTGATCTTGCGGGTTTTGCCCGTTCTGGGATTGAGGCGAATCGGAAGACTTGGACTGATTCGAATTCTGCTGATTCTGCTGTGGCGACTTCTGCATCAACTTTTCGAGCAGCTCGCGGTTGTATTTTGCGTCGGCCAATTTTGGATCTAGCTTTAGCGCATTGTCATAAGCACCGACGGCCTCGGGGAAATGCCCCAATTGCGCCAGCGTGTTGCCACGGTTGTATTCGGCTTGCGCGCCACCGACATCTTTCAGATCATCCAGCGCCGCCTGATAATTTCCGGCACGATAGTTGGCGGCGGCGCGCCATTGCGGGTCATGAAAAAGTTGGGCCGCCTGCTGAGGTTGCTTTGCCGCCATCGCTTGCTGAGCGCGCTGGTCCTCGCGCCGCCAAAGGCTATTCCAGTCGAACGCATAGGCCGGATGCGGCAAGGGCAACAATATTGCGATCATGACAATTAGATATCCGCGACGGAATGCAAGCATGCCCAGTAACAGCAGCGGCAACAATAGCCATGGACCTTCGTCGCGCCATTGATCGCTTTTCATGCCCTCCACTTTTTTGCTTTGCTGCTCGTCCAGCACACTTTCGAACGGCGACAGCAGCGCGTGGAAATCGCTGTCGTCGGTGCTGAGCCGACGATAATTGCCGTGCCCCAAACGAGCCATTGCATCAAGGCTGGCATCGTCGAGCTTGGGTAGAACGATGTTGCCATCCTGGCTCTTGAAAAATCCGCCATCCGGATCTGGGATCGGCGCACCTTCCGGCGTACCCACTCCCAATATGGAAAGCCGATGTCCGGCGTCGATCAAATGCTTGATTGCATTCTTCAATGCAGCAGGCTCCGTGCCGTCAACGCGATCGGTGATCAACAGCACGCCGCCATGCGCAGCGCCACCTTGCTCCAACAGCTGCCGCGCCATGTCGATGGCACGATCGGGACGCGAGCCCTGCGCGGGCATCAGATCGGTGCTGAGGCTATCCACCTGGCTGGCGATCGTTTTAGCGTCGGATGTCAGCGGACTGACCACGAACGGCTCCGCCGCGTAGACGACCAGTGCGGTGTCGCCTTCCTTGCGCTCATCGAGAATGTCGCGCAGCTTCAATTCGGCACGTTGCAGCCGGCTCGGCTTTATGTCGGCAGCATCCATCGAGCGTGACAGGTCCAGCAGGATCACCAGCGCCGATTGTTGGCGGAAAACCGGCTGCTCCAGTTTTTGCCAGGCAGGACCAGCCAACGCGAGAATGGACAGCAATCCCGCCAGTCCCGCGGCGAACAATGCCCAAGGACCACGTCGCGCGCTTTTGCCGATCAGCAGGTGGGCGAGCAGGCGCGGATCGACGACGCTCTGCCAACTGCGGCTGGTGAGACGCTGCCGCCACATCTGCCACAATAGTATTGCCAGCGGCAATAGCGCGAAGAACCAGGCAGGGCGCAAAAAATGAAATGTCGATAGCATAGTCATCATGCTCGCCACACCTTCAGCAGCAGAAGCGATGCCGCCAATAGCACGCTGAGGGATAGCGGCCAATAGAAGAGCGTCTGCCGCGGACGAAAAGTCTGCTTCTCTTGGTTGACCGGTTGCAGCTTGTCCAGTTCGGTGTAAATCTCGTTTAGTTGTTCCGTGTCGCGCGCGCGGAAATAGCGTCCGCCAGTGGCATCGGCAATGCCTGTCAGCGTCTTTTCGTCGAGATCGCTGGACGGGTTGACGCGTTGCATGCCGAACATAGTGGGCGCTTCCATTTCGTCTGCGCCAATGCCGATGGTATAAATGGTGAGGCCTTCCTTGGCTGCCAGTTGCGCCGCTTTCAATGGCTCGATTTCGCCTGTATTGCTGGCGCCATCGGTGAGCAGGATGAGAACTTTATTGCCTTGCGGATTCTGGCGCAGCCGTTTTGTCGCCAAACCAATGGCGTCGCCGATGGCGGTTTCCTCGCCGGCAAGTCCTATCGCGGATTCCTGCAGCAGAGTGTTCACGGTTTTGCGATCGAAGGTCAGCGGCGTTTGCACATAAGCCTGGCTGCCGAAGAGGATCAGTCCGATGCGATCGCCGACACGCCGCTCGATGAAATCGCCGGCGATGGATTTGATGGCCTCCAGACGCGTGACTTGTTTATGGTTGATGACGAAGTCTTCGGTTTGCATGCTGCCCGACAAGTCCACCGCCAGCATCAGTTCGCGCCCGCTGACCGGCAACTCTACCGGGTCGCCGATCCACACAGGGCGTGCTGCCGCGCATACCAGAAACGCCCACGCCAGTCCCGCAAAAAACAGCCTCCAAATCCGGCGGCCCGATTTGCCCGGCCGCGAATTTCCTGATATGACAAATGGATCGATGCTGGGTACGCGCAAAGCGGCTTCCTCGACTGCCACCGCAGGGCGAAGCATATAGCGCACGAACAGTGGCAACGGTAGCGCGAGAAACAACCAAGGCCATTCGAAGCCGATCATGTGCGGCCTCGCGGTAGTTTGGTAAGCCAGCGCTCGCACAGCGCAAGCAAAGCGTTCAGCGAATCCTCGGCGATGGCCGTGCTGGGCAGATAAGGCGCGACACTCAATAGACGTCCGCCATCAGTTTTAAAAACTGCCTCATCGCCCAAGGCATGATCGAGAAATTCCAGCCATGCCTCGCCGCTGAGCGACGCGACCTGTTCGCGCGGAAAACGGCTGATCGCCACACGGCGCAATAGCACGGACAATTCGCCGACCAGCTTTTGCGCCGATAAATTCTGAGCGGCATATTGCTGACGCAAGTGTGTTAATTCCGCAAGTGCAACGACACGCCAACGATTGCGCCGGCGCAAGCGGAGCACGATATAAAACACAAGGCCCAGCAACGGAACAAGCGCAACCAGCAGCCACCATCCTGGCGCAGGCGGCCACCAGGAAATCGGTGGCGGCAAATGGATATCGCGCAGACCGCTCAATGCCGGATTCATATGCGCACAAGGCCACGCTGTAACGCGGTAAGAGGTTCTTCATGCGTACTTATCCGCAATAAAACCATGCTATGTCTTTGGCATAGTTGCTGCATTTCCGCTTGCCGCTGCATGAATCGCTGGCGGTAGCGCTCGCGCATATTTCTTTCGCTCGTTTCCATGGCCAGATTGCTATTTCCGTCGCTTACGCGATAGATGCCGGGCGGCGGCAATTCGGCTTCGAGCGGATCGTGGATATCGGCGACGATGAGTTCGCTGTGACGAGCAAGCTGAATCAAATGCGCACTGCCCTGATCGTCGAGATCGGCAAAATCGCTCAGCAAGATGACGAGGCTGCCCGGCTGTACAACGCGACGCAATCGCGACAACGATTGGTTCAAGGCACCAGCGCTAGCCCGAGAATCGTTTGCGGGTATATGACTTTGCCATACCGGATGTTCGGCAAGCTGCCGCAGCACGTGCAGCAATGGCGCTTTGCCGCGTCGCGGACGCAATTCGGTATGCACGTCTTCCGAAAAAATCAGCGCGCCGAGACGGTCGCCCTGGTGCGCCGCGCTCCACGCCAGCAATGCCGCGGCTTGCGCGGCGCGTACCGCTTTGAACGCGCCCTGCGTGGCGAAGAACATCGAGCTACGCAAGTCGATCCACAGTATCACTGCGCGTTCGCGCTCTTCGCGGAACAGCTTGGTGTGCGGACGACCGGTGCGCGCCATCACGCGCCAGTCCAGCGTGTGCGCGTCGTCGCCCGGCGTGTAGGGACGCACCTCGTCGAACTCCATGCCACGGCCTTTGAATACGGATTGGTACGCGCCGCTGCCCGGTGCGCGGATTCTGCCGGGCTTGAGCGGCACGGATTGCGCGGCATGTCGCAAGGCCAACAATGCGTGCAGGCTTATGCGCACGACACCATCATCTGCATCCGTCGTTCCGATTGACGCAGAGGCCGAGGCGAAACGTGGCGTCGCCGTACGCCACAACGAGTTAATCATGGCACGGGAATCAGATTGAGCAGGGTCTCGATGAAATCGTCTGATGTGTGGCCTTGCGCTTCCGCCTCGTAGCTGAGCAGCACGCGATGGCGCAGCACATCGAAAGCCATGATCTGGATATCTTCCGGTCCCACGTAATCGCGTCCGGCCAACCACGCATGCGCGCGCGCGCAACGGTCGAGCGCGATCGTTGCGCGTGGACTGGCACCCCACTGCGCCCAACTGGCAAGCGCGGCTTTGTATGACGATGGGTTACGCGTCGCAAGGACGATCTCGACGAGATAGCGCTCGAGGTTGTCGGCCATGTGCACGGCCAATACTTCTTGGCGCGCGACGAATAGATCGGACTGACTCAACTTTTGCGTGGATGCCGTCGCGCCGCGAATCTCCTGCATGGCTTCGCTGCGCGCCAATTGCAGAATCTGCTGTTCGGCCTCGGCTTTGGGATAGTCGACTTTCACGTGCAACAGAAAGCGGTCTAGCTGTGCTTCGGGCAGCGGATAAGTACCTTCCTGTTCGATGGGATTCTGTGTCGCCATGACCAGGAAAAGTTTCGGCAGTGGATACGTCGTTGTGCCTATCGTGATCTGCCGTTCCGCCATCGCCTCGAGCAACGCCGATTGCACTTTGGCCGGAGCGCGATTGACTTCGTCGGCCAGCACGAGATTATGAAATAGCGGCCCGCGCTGGAATTGAAACGAACCGTCTTGCGGCCTGAAAATGTCGGTGCCGGTGAGATCCGCCGGTAACAGATCGGGCGTGAATTGCACGCGATGGAAATCGCCGTCGACATTTTCGCCGAGCACTTTTATTGCGCGTGTTTTGGCGAGACCCGGTGCGCCTTCCACCAGTAAGTGCCCATCGGCGAGGAGAGCAATCAAAAGCCGCTCCACCAGAATTTCCTGGCCGATGATGCGTTGCGAAATGTGCTGCCTGAGCGATTGGAATGTTTGTTGGACTGACGAATAATTATTCATATGTTTGGTCGTCGCTGATATTTGTGCCAGAGATTCATCGTGGCAGCAAAGACCATGAAAATTTGAAATTGTTCCGGACAAAATGATACCCAATCGTTGGCCAGCCATGGCCGTCGCAACGAAAGAATAGGGATGGAACCTACCTCCGCAAGATCAAGAAGGTGGGAATAAGGCGGAATAACCGGGGATTGACGCGATTAAATCATTAACCCGATAGCATATTCACGATGCTCTGAGTCATCGTTTCTTCGGCGAGCATTCCCGCGAGCGATGGATTTTGTTTCAGCGCCTGGGCCAGATCGCTATTCACATCGGTTGGGTTCGCTGGCGCGCTACCTGTCGAATCCGTGTTGCTGGAAGCGCCGCTTTGCGTGGTGTCGGTGGATGTTGTCGAAAGACTTGCCAATATCGACGCGGACAAATTGGACGAGTTGCTGTCCAGTTCGTTGAACAGATCTGTTGCCGCGTTATCGCTCGTACTGCCATCCTGATTGAACAGATCGCCAATCAAGCTGCTGTCGGTATTGTCAGTCAACGACAGCAATGGATCTGAGGTGCCATCCAGCAAGCCAAGCGCGTTATAGGTCAGCGCGGGATTGCTCGTCGTGTCGCCGGATAGCGAGCTGAGTGTGACCTGCTCCTGCGAGTCGGACAGCATACCCGTGTCCCCGGTTTGCGATGCCGAGCTGGCACTCGTCGCGCCGCTACTCGCATTGCTCGTGTTGTCTGAAGAAGTTGTGGCGGCGGTTAGATAAGGAAGGATTGCCGAGAGCGAGATTGTCATGATGGACACATCCTATGAATTCCAGCGGTTGGTTTCTACGTCGCAATGAAAAATCGAACGTGGTCACCTCGATCTGCAAGTAATCGGCCAGGTCATTGGAAATCTGAAAGGGAGATTTGTAACAAAATACTTTTCTCTCAATACCCACATTGCGCGGGCTTACTATATTTTTGCTTAGTATGGAGTTGACGCGCGCGAGCCTGCAACGCGTCAGCCGTTGGGCAAAATTTGCCGGCCGCTCAAGCCATGACGGCAAGCTTATCTGCGGTATCACGCCGAAATATCGGATGAGTGAAGATTCAGCAGTAGATTGAACGACAAACATACGCCACCGACCCAGATACCGGCGCTGGAAATTCCGAGCGCAGTTTCGACGCCGGTATGTCCGCTGACCTCCAGAGCCAATAGCACCATCGAAACCGGCACGGCAATGTTGTAGATCCAAAAGAACGCCGCAGCCAGACGCGTCTTGGCCAGATGCGGAAAACGCGTAAACAACAGTCCTGCAAGCGTCAACGATACCCAACCAAGAAGATTGATGTGCGCATGCACAGGCGCATATGCAAACAGTTTTGTCGCGCCCATCACCGCACCCAGCGTCATGCCGAGGATGAGATACAGAGCTGCCAATTTGAAACAGCGGATTGCCATTGTTCGATTTCTCCAAAGAATTGCTGCTGGCGATAGCAGCGGAATCATTTCAGATGAGAACTACGGTACGTGTATCGGCCTTTTGAGCACGCAAAATTTTATCTCAGTTGTGTGCAATGCGAATGTTTTCGCTTCTCCTTGCGATGTCCACAAGACAGCTTATGCGGATTGGGTCCGCAAATTGCTGCAATGCCCATTGATGCAACGCCGGAAATCATATCGCGCGCTGTGCTTCATGCTGGACTTCGTCGACATCGGCGGAATTACAAGGAGTGCAACAAAGTGGAACAAAACTCTCACCCTTCTCGAATTGCGCCAGCAATCATTTTTACCGGCGCAGTGCTTTGCCTTTTGGGTTTGGCGCTCGCATTGGGAGGAATTCGTCTTGTCAGCCTGGGAGGCTCCTGGTATTACGTGTTGGCGGGATTAGGCATCGTCATTACCGCCATTCTTCTTCTGACGCGTCGGCGTGAGGCGTTCTGGCTTTATGCATTTGTCCTGCTTGCAACAGTCGTGTGGGCTGTCGCGGAGGTGCAATTTGATTGGTGGCAATTGGTGCCACGTATTTCATTATGGTTTTTAATTGCTCTTTGGTTGCTCACGCCCTGGATAGCGGATGCTTTTTACACCGATGCAAAATTAAAGTTTCGATCAATCACTTGGCCTTTGTGGTTTGTCGTTGTCATTACCATCGTGGTCGGACTAATCGGCGCCTTTTCCGACTATTACGATCGCCCCGGTCAACTTGCTTTGCAGGGGAGTACGTCCGCGGCAAGCGCTGCACCTACGTCTAACTCCGGCGATTGGCCAACTTATGGCGGCTCACCGGGTGGCGATCGTTACTCGGTGCTCACGCAAATTACGCCGCAGAATGCATCGCAGCTAAAAATGGCGTGGCGTTTCGAGACAGGCGATAAACCGGGCCCTGGCGATCCTACGGAAACTACCGATGAAAACACGCCGCTGAAAATCGGCAATTCTTTGTTTATATGCAGTCCGCATAGCAAGGTCTACGCACTCGATGCGAGCACAGGCAAAGAACGTTGGCATTTCGATCCGCACATCACTAGCCCGGTTGGCTTCAAACATTTCGAGCACATGACTTGCCGCGGCGTTTCGTACCACGATGATGCGAACTACCCGGCCGCTTCCGCAAGCTCTCCCTCTTCCGCTGCTACTTCATCGGCATGTCAGCGGCGGCTATTTTTACCGACCGCGGATGCCAGATTGATAGCGCTCGATGCGGATAACGGCAAAGTCTGCGATGACTTCGGTAGTCATGGCACGGTGAATCTTCGTACCAGTGTCGGTCCGTTCAAACCCGGAGGCTACTACTCCACATCTCCACCCGCCATCACGCGGAATCTCGTCATCATCGGCGGCCATGTCTCCGACAATGTTTCGAACAATGAGCCTTCCGGTGTCATTCGTGCTTACGATGTGCATGATGGTCATCTTGTTTGGAATTGGGATGCTGGCAAACCAGATCAAACAGCGCCCTTGCCACCCGGTCAAATCTACACGCGGAATTCGCCGAACATGTGGTCCGTCTTCAGCGTGGATGAATCGCTTGGTTTGCTTTATCTGCCGATGGGTAATCAGACTCCGGATCAGTGGGGCGGGCAACGCACGCCGGAATCGGAGCGCCTGAGTGCTGGCGTGGTAGCGCTCGATGTCGCGACAGGTCGTCTGCGCTGGGTACACCAATTCACGCATCATGACTTGTGGGATATGGATGTCGGCGGGCAGCCCAGTCTTGCAGACATCCAAACTGCGAACGGCATGACACCAGCATTGATTGCATCGACCAAGCAGGGCAGTATCTACGTGCTGGATCGCCGAACAGGCGAGGCCATTGTGCCGATTACCGAAATTCCCCGGCCGCGAGATACCGTTCCGGACGACCACGCATCGCCCACACAACCCATGTCTGCGCTCACTTTCAGTCCACCGGACATACATGAAACAGACATGTGGGGAAGCAACCCCTACGATCAGCTTTGGTGCCGCATCAAGTTTCGGTCCTTGCATTACGAAGGCATGTTCACGCCACCATCGATTCAAGGCAGCCTGGTTTTTCCCGGTAACTTCGGCGTGTTCGATTGGGGCGGTGTATCGATTGATCCTGTCCACCAAATTCTGATCGCCAATCCAAGCTACATGGCTTTCGAATCGCGGCTCATTCCAAAATCCGATAGCGGTAAAAGCACGGAGGATAAAGAAGCCTCCGACGAGAACAACGGTATCAAGCGCGTCGGCGGCATTCCTTACGATTTCGAACTGAAGCCATTTCTGTCGCCGCTCGGCATACCTTGTCAGGCACCGCCTTGGGGTTATGTTGCTGGCGTCGACCTCAAGACCAACAAGATCGCCTGGCAACACAAGAACGGTACGATCCGCGACAGCTCGCCTATCCCGGTTCCCATACCGCTCGGTGTACCGAGTCTGGGTGGCACCATCGTCACCGCAGGGGGCGTTGCCTTCCTTTCCGGCACACTCGATTATTACGTTCGCGCTTATGACATTAGCAATGGCAAGGTGCTGTGGAAAGCACGCCTGCCCGCAGGCGGACAGTCGACGCCGATGACTTATTCGGATGGCAGCGGCAAGCAATATGTCGTTGTCACAGCCGGCGGCCATGGTTCGCTGGGAACGAAACAGGGAGACTACGTGATTGCCTATTCGTTGCCGTAGCGATAAACAGTAAACTGTAGCCCTCGGCATGACGATCGCGATGACCCATGTTTGGACTCGATGCCCTACAACTTGCCCGCATCCAATTCGGATTTACGATTGCGTTCCACATCATATTTCCGGCGCTGACCATTGGGATGGCCAGCTACCTCGCGGTGCTCGAAGGGAGCTGGTTGTACACGCGCCGCGAGGTGTATCGGGATCTTTATCACTTCTGGTTGAAAATCTTTGCAGTGGCTTTCGCCATGGGTGTCGTGTCGGGCCTCGTCATGGCTTATCAATTCGGCACCAACTGGAGCAACTTCTCGCGCTTCGCTGGCGGCGTGACCGGCCCGTTGCTGGCGTATGAAGTGCTCACCGCTTTTTTTCTGGAAGCGGGCTTTCTCGGCGTTATGCTATTTGGATGGAATAGAGTGGGCGAAGGCTTGCATTGGTTGGCTACCGTGATGGTTGCCGGCGGTACGCTTATTTCCGCGACGTGGATCATCGCATCGAATAGCTGGATGCAAACGCCACAGGGATACGCCATCATCGATGGGCGTATCGTGCCGGTCGATTGGCTGAAAGTGATCTTCAATCCATCGTTCCCTTTCCGACTGACGCATATGGTGATCGCAGCTTTTCTCGCAACCGCGTTGGTAGTGGGCGCCAGCGCGGCATGGCATTTATTGCGCGGACGCGACACACCACCCGTTCGCAAGATGCTGTCGATGGCCATGTGGATGGCGTTGATCGTTGCGCCGATTCAGGCCTTTGTCGGCGATGCGCATGGGCTAAACACGCTCCAGTATCAACCTGCCAAACTTGCTGCCATCGAAGGGCATTGGCAGAACCAGCCTGGCGAGGCGGTGCCACTCATCCTGATCGGCCTGCCCGATATGGCTGCGGAAGAAACGCGTTATGCCATACAAATACCAAAGCTTGGGAGTTTATTGTTGACGCATACTTGGGACAAACAGATTCCGGCGCTGAAAGATTTTCCACCGGCGGATCGTCCCAACTCCACCATTGTTTTCTGGACTTTTCGTACCATGGTCGGTCTCGGCACCTTGATGATCCTGCTGGGCCTTACCAGCTTATGGTTGCGTCGTGGCGACCGGTTCACGCGCAGTCGACCTTTCCTCTACTTTGCGTTGTTGATGGGGCCGATGGGCTTTGTGGCCATATTGGCCGGATGGTTCACTACCGAAATCGGCAGACAACCCTGGGTGGTTTACGGTGTCATGCGAACAGCCGATGCCGTGTCGGTTCATGGTACGGCGGAAGTCTCGCTGACCTTGCTGCTTTTCGTACTCGCTTATCTCACGGTGTTCGGCGCGGGCACCGCGTACATTCTGCGCATTATCGTCAAAGGGCCGATTGTTCACGAGGGTGCGGTCACGCGCGAGGGCGGCCCCGGACAATCGCGGCAACCCATGCGACCCATGTCCGCAGCATCCGAAGAAACCGACGTGCATAGCGAACACTCATCGAACGAGGATGACGCGCATGGGCATTGATCTTTCGCTTCTGTGGGCCATCATCATTCTCTTCGGCATCATGATGTACGTCATCATGGACGGCTTCGATCTGGGCATCGGCATCCTGTTTCCCTTCTTGCCGCAACGAGAAGATCGCGATGTCATGATGAACACGGTTGCGCCCATCTGGGATGGCAATGAGACGTGGCTGGTCCTCGGCGGTGCCGGCTTGATGGCCGCCTTTCCATTGGCATACTCGATAATATTGAGCGCTTTTTACCTGCCGTTGATGCTTATGCTATTGGGATTGGTGTTCCGCGGCGTAGCTTTCGAATTTCGATTCCGCTCGACGAACAATAAGCGCAATATTTGGGACGCTGCTTTTGCGGGCGGCTCGATCACGGCCACTTTTTTCCAAGGCGTGACACTCGGCGGTTTCGTCGATGGCATTCCTGTGCGAGACGGTGCCTACGCTGGCGGTGCACTCGCCTGGATCACACCATTCGCGCTTTTTACCGGCCTGGGTTTGGTCGCCGCTTACGCGTTGCTGGGTAGCACCTGGCTGATCATGAAAACCGAGGGCGCGTTACAGGCGCGCATGCGCCAGCTGGCCAAATATCTATGTTGGATATTGCTGGCGGTGATCGCCATCATCAGCATTTGGACGCCCTTGTCGCACACCGCTATTGCCGAGCGTTGGTTCAGCTTTCCCAATCTGATTTTGTTTTCGCCGGTACCCATATTGGTTTGCGTTGCGGCCTACTGGCTGCTGCGCACGGTGGGCAATGGCGCGCATACCGCGCCATTTCTTCTCACTCTTGCACTCATCTTTCTTGGCTACAGCGGCCTCGGTATCAGCCTGTGGCCCAACATCGTGCCGCCCAGCATGTCGATATGGCAGGCAGCTGGACCCCCACAAAGCCAAGGGTTTGCATTGGTGGGAGCACTTTTTGTTATTCCTATCATCCTGGCCTATACGGCGTTCGGCTACTGGATATTTCGCGGTAAGGTGCGCCATGGCGAGG
>DASUGV010000328.1:0-10267 GCA_036273835.1 Rhodocyclaceae bacterium | reverse complement strand
ACTGTCATGCAAGTCGACATGCCGTACGTGTTATTGGGCATGAGTTTTCTCAACCGGCTGGAGATGCGTCGCGAAGGCTCAACCATGAGTTTGAAGCGCCGTTACTGACGAATTCGAAATCGTTTCTCGAACAGCCCTCATGCAACTTACTGCACAGCCTTCGTTATCGACGCCGCGGTTCTCGACCGAAAATCTGCGTGCGCATTTTGGTGGCACGCAGGACTTCGAATGGCGCGGAGAATGGCCTCTGGCGGACGATCAGGCGCGTGCAGCCGTATTGATTCCGCTCGTGACGCGCGAAGGAGGCATTACGGTCTTGCTGACTCGGCGCGCGGATCACCTGTATCACCATCCGGGACAAATCAGTTTTCCTGGCGGCCGCGTCGAAGCGCGCGATGCTTCGTCAGTCAATACGGCGTTGCGCGAGACGCAGGAAGAGATCGGACTGGCGCCGGAGTCTGTCGAACTGCTAGGCGAATTGCCGGCCTATGCGACGTCCACCGGTTTTCACGTTTCGCCTGTCGTGGGTTTTGTGCGCCCGCCGTTCGAACTCAAGGTGGACGCATTCGAAGTGGCGGAAGTTTTCGAGGTGCCATTGAGCTTTGTGGCGAACATGGCCAATTATCAGCGGCATCGCGTCGAACGTATGGGAAGCATGCGTCATTTTCTCGCTGTCCCGTACGCCGGACGTTTTATCTGGGGTGCGACGGCAGGCATGCTGGCGATGCTGGCAGCGTTTCTGGAAATCAAATAAAGAGATGGTTTGATGCGTGGCGAAAATGTTGCAGATGTGCCGATTAGGACTTCTCTCTCGCCAGCCGCAGTCAGTATGAAGGCTGGTTGTGCTATCTTTGAGGTCGTTTCCCGGCACGTACTTTGATTCGTCGGGCTTGAAAAAAATGACGCTGCTTTCTCTGATCCTCGCTCTGATTCTCGAACAGTTCCGGCCGCTCAATGCGGCGAAACATCTTCACCATCCGCTGGAGCTGATCGGCCAGTTTTTTGAAAATCGATTCAATGACGGGCAAGCCCACCATGGCAGGATTGCCTGGTGCTTGATGGTGTTGCCGCCCGTGTTGTTGTCGGCTGTCGTGTACTTCCTGCTGTTTTCGCTACACCCTCTGGCGGCGTTCGCATTCAACGTGGCGATGCTGTATTACACGATGGGCTTTCGCCACGTCAGTCATTTCTTCACGCATATTCATGCAGCATTGCGCGCGCAAGACCTGGACCGCGCGCGCGAGTTGATCGCTCAATGGCGCGGTTGCCACCATGATCTGAGCGGCACGCAAGAAATCACCAGATTGACCATCGAACAGGGTCTGATCGGCGCACATCGTCAGGTGTTCGCCATTATCGTGCTATTTGTCATATTGCCCGGTCCGAGCGGCGCGGTGCTGTATCGCATGGCGGACTATTACGCGCACGCGTGGGGAAAGCGTACCGGACCGGAATCCTGGGATCCGCGTGGCGAGTTCGGCAAGTTTGCCACCAAGGCATTTGCTTTCATCGAATGGCTACCGGCGCGCGTGACGGCGATGGCTTTCGGCATCGTCGGCGATTTCGAAGACGCGGTTTATTGTTGGCGCATGCAGGCGCCATTGTGGGCAGATCGCAATGAAGGCATCTTGCTGGCGAGTGGTGCAGGTGCGCTTGGCGTGCGCTTGGGGCTACCGATTCATCAGAGCGGCGAAATAATCAATCGGCCGGAATTGGGTATGGGCGACGATGCGGAAGTCGAATATCTGCAAAGCACGGTTGGTTTGATAAGACGTACTTTGGTGCTGAATGTCGTCGTGTTGGCTTTGCTCTGGATCACGCGTCTGGCGAGCTAACCCAGCCATTGTCGGCAGGCATCGATGACGGTCTGTTGCAGGTCTGCGCGCAAGCAGTCGATCTCGACGAAATCGGACCAGTTCTCCTTGAATTGTCTTAGCCAGGTCAGTTGTCTTTTTGCCAGTTGGCGCGTGGCGGCGATACCCTTGAAGCGCATCGTGTCGAAGTCGCTTGTGCCGTCGATGTATTCCCACATTTGCCGATAACCAACGCAACGCATGGAGGTCATGTCCAGTCTCAAAGCATAGTGACCGCGTAGTGCGCGCACTTCCTGTTCGAAGCCCTGCGCCAGCATGGTGTCGAAACGCCGCCCAATGCGTTCGTGCAAGACCGCGCGATCGGACGGTACCAGTGCAATGGAAAGAAAATCGACGGCCGGTTCGATCGCCGCACTGCGTTGCGCATAGCTATCGGCCAATGGCATGCCGGTGAGACGCACGATCTCCAGCGCACGCTGTATGCGTTGAGCATCGTTCGGTTTGAGGCGTGCGGCAGCAGCGGGATCGAGTCTTGCAAGCGCCGCATGCATGGCAGGCCAGCCGCATTGGGCTGCAGCTTGGTCGATTTCGGCACGTAGTGCGGTATCGGCTTGCGGCAATGCCGACAAACCTTCGCGCAGCGCCTTGTAATACAGCATCGTGCCACCAACTAGCAGTGGCGTGCGTCCACGTGCGAGGATATCGCAGATCAGTTGTCGCGCGTCGGTGCAAAAACGCGCGGCGGAATAGTTTTGTTCCGGACTGATGATGTCGATGAGATGATGGGGGCATTGCGCACGTTCCGCCTCACTCGGCTTGGCGCTGCCGATGTCCATATCGCGGAACACCAGCGCCGAATCCACGCTGACGATCTCGACGGGCAGCGCACGCGCCAGCGCCAGCGCGCAAGCGGTCTTGCCGCTGGCGGTGGGACCCATGAGCAGTATGGCGCGTGGCGCATGCGTGGCGTGGACGTTGTCGGTCGTATATGACATTTAACTAAAAAATATTTGAGAGTCGATGTGGGCAGAATGAAATCTAGATTGATTCAAATAGGATTGCGGGCCGGCGCGTGTTGGCTCTTCGTTTTGTTCGCTGCGGCTGCGCAGGCTACAGATCAGCGTTTGTCCCTGTGGGAAGTGCGCGGGCCGCATGCGACAGTTTATCTGTTCGGCTCCATCCATGCCTGCAAGCCAAGCTGTTATCCGTTGCCGACGAGTGTGTTGAAACACTTCGATGCCAGCAGCACGCTGGCGCTCGAACTCGATCCGACGCGTGTCGAAGGTCAGACCAAGATCACCGAAGCGGCAACACTGCCGCCCGGCGAGAGTCTCGAGTCGAAACTTTCCGCCCAGGATCTCAAGGATCTGCGCAGCGTGCTGGCGGACCTGGGCTTGCCGGAGGAGGTCGTGTTTCGTTTTCGGCCCTGGATGGTGAGTACGCTGATCAGTCTCACCGCGCTGCAGAAACAGGGCTTCAGCGTCGACGAGGGGATCGATTTATGGCTGCTGTCGCGCGCCAAAGCAGAAAACAAATCCATTGTCGAACTGGAAACGATCGATCGCCAGATCGCTGCGCTGACCGCCGGTACGGAGCGCGATCAGATCGATGCGCTGCGTGAGACGTTGGATATGTTTCAGCGTCATCGCGTCGGTCCGTATTTCGAAGAAATGATTTCCGCGTGGCAACGAGGCGATGGAAAAAAAATCGAAGCCTTGGTCGAGGAAGACCAGGGCTCGGACAAGAGCTCGGACGTGGAACTGCTCGATCGCCGCAACGAAGAGATGGCAGTCAAAATTGCACAGTGGTTGCAGCAGGGCGATTCGAGTTTCGTGACGGTGGGTGTTGCGCATCTCGTGGGGCCGCATAACATCGGCGAGTTACTGAGTCGTCAAGGCTACAAGGTCCGGCAATTGCGCGAAGGCGAATAAAAAAAAGCCCCGCGAACAACGGGGCTTTTTTGTAGAGAACTTCCCTTGTAGAAACTATTTCTTTTGCGGTTGCGCGTAAACGAAATCGTCGTAGCTCTTTTCCGCAACGCGGAACCACAAAAACTCGTCTTCGCGGAATTTCTTCCACGAGTCGTAGACCTTTTTGAATTTTGCGTTCTTGGCAGCCGTTTCGTCGTACAACTCGAAAGCCGCTTTATATGACGCTGCCATTATTTCGTTGGAGAATTTGCGCAGTTGCGTACCGCCGGCAACAAGGCGTTTCAGCGCATCGACATTCTTGACATCGTATTTGGCTTGCATATCGACGTGGGCGAAAGCACACGCATCTTCCAGAATCTGCTGGTACTCTTTCGGTAGCTCGGCAAATCTTTTGCTGTTGATGAACATCGACAACTGCGCGCTGCCTTCCCACCAGCCCGGGTAATAGTAGTACTTGGCGACCTTGTTGAAACCGAGTTTCTCGTCGTCGTACGGGCCGACCCACTCGGCTGCATCGATGGTGCCTTTTTCCAGCGCTGGATAGATATCGCCGCCTGCAATTTGCTGTGCAATGACACCCAATTTGGCCAGCACCGCGCCACCGGTGCCGCCGATGCGCATCTTCAAGCCTTTCAGATCCTTGACCGTTTTTATTTCCTTGCGATACCAGCCACCCATTTGCGTGCCGGTATTGCCGCAGGGAATATTGTAAATGTTGTATTCCTTGAAGAACTCGCGCATCAGATCCATGCCGCCGCCTTGATACATCCACGCACTTTGCTGGCGGCTATTGAGGCCGAACGGCACGGCGGTGTCGAAGGCGAATGTCAGATCCTTGCCGATGAAATAGTAGCTGGCAGTATGGCCGCACTCGACCGTGCCATCCTTGACGGCATCCACGACGCCGGCGCTCGGCACAAGCTCGCCCGCAGCAAAAACCTGAATATCGAACTTGCCGCCGGTTGCGTCCCTGACGTGTTGTGCAACGGTTTCCGCCGCACCGTAAATAGTGTCCAGGCTCTTGGGAAAACTCGATGTCATACGCCACTTGATGGTCGGCAGTCCCGTTGTTTGCGCCAACGCTGGCGAGGCAACGGCGCCCGCAGCCAAACCGATGCTTGCTTTCTTGAGAAATGAACGACGTTGCACGATATCTCCCCTTGCTGTGTGGTTGGTAAAAGCCACCTGGATTATAGGATTCTCGCGCCGTCGGCAGACTAGGGACAACCCGCATGCGTACGCAAGACGGCCTGGCGAGAGAATCTTATCTCGATGATGCTAATGTCATGTAGGCTTATTCGCCGGCGATCATCATGCGTCCCACCAGAATCGAACCGGTCTGTTTGGCGCCGTGTATTACGACGTCATTGCCCACCGCGCGGATATCCTTGAACATGTCGCGCAGATTGCCTGCGATGGTGATCTCTTGCACGGGATGACGGATTTCTCCGCCTTCGATCCAGTAGCCTGCGGCGCCGCGCGAATAATCGCCCGTCACATAATTGACGCCTTGGCCGAGCAATTCGGTTACCAACAGCCCACGACCAATTTCGCGTGCCAGCTCAACGACGTTCTTATCGCCCGTGCGCAGAATCAGATTGTGGTTGCCACCGGCATTGCCCGTTGTTTGCATACCTAATTTGCGCGCGGAATAACTGCCGAGGAAATAACCTTGCAGCACACCATCGCTCACGACTTGGCGCGTTTGCGTGGCAACGCCCTCGTCATCGAAGAGCGTGCTCGCCAAGGAATTAGGAAGATGAGGTTGTTCGCTGAGCTGAACGATCGGAGAAAAAATTTGTTCGCCGAGCGAGTCGAGCAAAAAGGAAGAGCGGCGATACAAACTGCCGCCGCTAGCCGCGTGTACGAAATTGCCGAGCAACCCGCACGCCAGCGGCGCATCGAAAATCACCGGCGCTTCGCACGTGGTAACTCGCTTGGCACCCAGGCGCGACAAAGCCCTGCGCGCAGCGTAGTCGCCGATGCGTTCGGCGGCGGGCAGTTCGTTGGCATTGCGTTTGGACGCATACCAATCGTCGCGCTGCATGTTCTCGCCTTCGCCGGCAATCACCGAGCACGACAACGAGTGGCGCGATGTGGAAAAGCCCGCGCAAAAACCGAGACTGTTGGCTGAAACGAATTGCGATTCCTGCCGCGATACATTGGCACCTTCGGAATTGTGAATCTCCGGACTCACGGCAAAAGCCGCCGCCTCGCAGCGCTTTGCCAATTCCACTGCGTCTTCCACCGTGATCTGCCACGGATGGTAAAGAGCGAGCTTATCGAGATCGGAGTTTTTGCCGCGCCACAAAAGCTTCTCGTCGGCGAGACCCGCACAAGGGTCCGGTGCCGTGAAGCCAGCGATCGACAGCGCCGCATCGACGGTGGCGCGCACGGCGCTGCGCGAGAAATCCGACGAGCTGGCATGTCCGCGTTGCTGGCCCAGATAGACCGTGACGCCGATACCTTTATCGCGGTTGTACTCGATCGTTTCTACCGCGCCCCGGCGCACCGACACGGATTGACCGAAGCCTTCGGAGATGTCGGTCTCGCATGCGGTGGCGCCGCGACTGCGAGCATATTCGAGAATGTCTTGCGCGATATCGCGCAGATTCTTGGAGGAGTAGCTGAAATCCTTGCGCTGTTTTATTTGGGCCATTGTTCTGACTAAACGTGGATGTCGGTCTGAAGCGATCTGCGAAAGCTATAATCTTAGAGCTTCCGCAACGTTCGGGTCATATCTTTTGGACTAAATATTTCTCGTTTGGTCCTTTCCATCCATTATTTACAGCGCGCACGCAAGTGCGACATCACATCGAATGCCACATTGGAACGAAGAAGAACGTCAATACGACGGCCCCAGCAAGTCGCAGAAAAAACGCGATTCGCATGCGCTGCAAGATTTGGGCGCAGCCTTGGCGGAATTGTCGCTGGAACGTCTGGCCAAAATCGAGATGCCCGAGCCGCTGCACGAAGCCGTACGCGCGCTGCACAGCATCCGTTCGCACGAGGCCCGGCGGCGGCAGGTTCAATACATCGGCAAGTTGATGCGCGATGTCGATCCAGTGCCGATCCGCGCGGCGCTCGATGCATTGAACGGCGTGTCGCGTCAGGCTACGGCGCGGCTGCATCGGTTGGAGCAGTTGCGCGATCGTTTGCTGGCGGACGAAGCGGTGCTGACTGAGATCGGCGACATGTATCCTGCAGCGGATATTCAACGCCTGCGCCAGTTGCGCCGCAATGCCGTCAAGGAACACGAACAGAGCAAGCCACCGCGCTCGTTCCGCGAGCTTTTCAAACTGCTGCGCGAGATCGACGAGGAGTCGCAGCACAGCGCGCGCGAAATGAATAGCATTAACGACGACATGCTCGAGGACGGTAATGCCTGACCTCACGCTGCAACCTGTTCGCCCGACCAAAGAAAATCCATTTGTCATTGGCATGGTGTCGATCAGCGATCGCGCATCGAGCGGTGTGTACGAAGACAAAGGCATTCCCGCTTTGATCGAATGGTTCGGCCGGGCGCTTGCCTGTCCTTGGCGTGCCGAACAGCGTTTGATCGCGGATGAACGCCCGGTGATCGAACGGACACTCGTCGAACTGGCGGACACTTGCCATTGTCATCTCATCGTCACGACGGGTGGAACCGGCCCGGCGCCTCGCGACGTCACGCCGGAAGCGACGCTGGCCGTGGGCGAGCGCGAGATGCAGGGTTTTGGCGAAGAGATGCGGCGGATCTCGCGCTATTTTGTTCCGACGGCCATTCTGTCCCGGCAAACAGCAGTAATTCGTGGCAACACGCTAATCATCAATTTGCCGGGCCAGCCCAAAGCCATTTGCGAGACGCTGGAAGGATTGTGCGATGACGATGGCAAACTGGTGGTCGAAGGTATATTCGCAGCCGTACCCTATTGCATCGATCTGATCGGTGGGCCGTATGTCGAGACCCATGCTGACGTCATCAAGGCGTTCAGACCCAAGAGTGCGCCAAAGCCCTTGGGTTGAGGGTTTTGAAGATCGCGACGTGGACGTTGCTCCCACATCACGGGCTTCGATGTCGTGCCGCAGACATGTGGAAGCGACGTCCGCGTCGCGATGATTTTGCGGACATCGTGGTTCCTCTCCTCGGGCGGGAAGAAGGGAACTTCGTGTCGTCTGCGACGAGAAAATAGTAATTGCTAAGGTTTTATGCCATCGCGATAAACGGCAGGGAAGTAGGTTTTGAGATTGGCAATCTTCGGCAGGTCGTTGTAGGCGATGTAGGGTTGATCGGGATGCAGCGTGGCGTAGTCCTGATGGTAGGCCTCGGCGGTGTAGAAAGCCTTCAGCGGTACCAGTTGCGTCACGATCGGGCGCGGAAAACTCTTAGCGGCCTTAAGCTGATCAAAATAGGCTTGCGCCACTTTGTGCTGATCTTCAGTCGTGTAAAAAATGACGGAGCGATATTGTGTACCGGTGTCGGGTCCTTGGCGATTCAACTCGGTCGGGTTATGCGCCACAGACATGAAAATCTTCAGCAGCTTTCCAAACGAGACCTGCGCGGGATCGTAGGTGACCTTGACAGATTCCGCATGTCCCGTCGTGCCGGTGCTGACGGATTCATAATCGGCCTTGTCCGCTGGGCCGCCGGAATATCCCGACGGCGCCGATATCACACCTTTGATGTGTTGAAAAACGCCTTGCACACCCCAGAAGCAGCCGCCGGAAAAAACGGCTGTCTGCAAGCCCTTCGCCGGCGTGTCGACAACGGGATCGGGTAATTGCACAACGGCATCGCTAGCACCCGCCAAGTTGCATGCCGATAGCATGTACAGAGAGGCGAATACGAGCGACATCGACAGGCGGCGTATCGAACTGGATTTCATGATCTTGCCTTTCGTGCGAGCGGGATTAAAAAAGATTAACCACCAAGGTGGTGAACGCCTTCGATTCTTACGCCAATTTGACAAAGCGCATGGCGACCGCGTTCATGCAATAGCGCAATCCAGTCGGTCTCGGTCCGTCGTCGAATACATGGCCCAGATGCGCGTCGCAGCGCTTGCACGAAACGGCCGTGCGCAGCACGCCGAACGAGCGATCGTCGGTCTCGACGACATTTTCCTTGGCGATGGGCTGCCAGAAACTCGGCCAGCCGGTGCCGGATTCGAACATCGTGTCGGAGCTGTATAAGGGTGTGTCGCAACAAATGCAGCGGTAAAGGCCCTTGCCGTTGTGGTGCCACGCGGCGGTTTCGCTCGGTGCTTCGGTGTCCGCCTTACGCGTGACGGAAAATGACAGTGGCGTAAGCAGTTTACGCCATTCAGCATCGGTTTTGACCACTTTGGCGACTTTGATCGGCGCTTGCGGCACACCTGTGTCCGACACCGGAACGATCTGTACCACTTCAATTTTAGCCGTGATGTCCGCAGCACCGCTCTTGCGCATCGACCACCATGCTGCCAGGCCAGCACCTGCGGCAAGCAGGGTGCGGCGACCGGGTAGGAATTGAATCGGGTTCTGAATCGGCATGATGTCTCTCCTTGGGTTCTGATCAATGAGACCGGCCAAGCAGTGCAAAGCTTACAGACTGCGCGATTGCGCCTACACCGCGAAACGCGCCAGTATCCGTAAATCCTTTTCCACCCGGTCGACGCTATCGATGACGAGCTCTCTGCGCTGATCCAGGCTTGTTATTTCAGACAGCGACAACATGCCGCGTGCGCTGTCGCCCAACAGGCTCGGCGCCAAATAGAGCAGCAGCGCGTCGGCACAATTGGCTTCGATCAACGCGCCGTTCAAACGCGGACCTGCTTCGGTCAGGACTTCGTTCAGGTTTCGTCTTCCCAATTCATCCATCAACGCCGATAAATCGACATGTCCGCGTTCGTTGGGTAGTTGGACGATGTCGACACCGTGTTCGAGGTAAGGTGCAAAACGCGCCTCATCTTTCACCGCCGTGGCGATGAGCGTCTTGCCTTCCTGCAGCAGCGCGGCATCGAGCGGTGTAGCGAGCAACGCGTCGACGACCACTTTGAGCGGCTGGCGGGAAGTCTGTACCGCACGCACGTTCAAACGCGGATTGTCGGCAAGAACAGTGCCGATGCCGGTGAGAATCGCGCAACTGCGCGCGCGCCAATGGTGACCGTCTGCGCGCGCCGCATCGCCTGTGATCCATTGACTCTGACCATTGTTGAGGGCGATCTTGCCGTCGAGCGTGGCGGCGATTTTCAGACGCAGCCACGGACGTCCGCGCGTGATGCGCGAAACAAAACCCTCATTGAGCGCGCGCGCTTCAGCTTCCATCAAGCCGACTTCAACGATTATGCCCGCAGCATGTAATCGCGCGAAGCCGCCGCCTGCGACTTGCGGATTCGGATCCTGCATCGCGGCGACCACGCGTTTGACGCCCGCGGCGATCAAGGCGTCGCAGCACGGTGGCGTGCGGCCGAAATGGGAGCAGGGCTCCAGCGTGACATAGGCGGTCGCGCCGCGTGCTGTTTCGCCCGCCATGCTCAGGGCATTGACTTCGGCATGAGCGTGGCC
>DASUGV010000327.1:0-4703 GCA_036273835.1 Rhodocyclaceae bacterium | reverse complement strand
CCGATGCACATCGTCACCATGCCGTATTTGAGTGCTGCATCGCGCTGCATCGCCGCCATCAATGTCGCGACGCGAATGGCGCCCGTGGCGCCCAGCGGATGTCCCAGCGCAATCGCGCCGCCGAGCGGGTTAACCTTGGCGGGATCGAGTTCCAGCGAGCGCATCACTGCGAGCGCCTGCGCGGCGAAGGCTTCGTTCAACTCGATCCAATCCAGTTCGTTTTGCTTCACGCCGGTACGCTTGAGCACGCGCGGAATGGCCTCGACCGGGCCGATACCCATGATCTCCGGCGGCACGCCCGCCACCGAGAAACCACGGAAACGCGCGATCGGCTTCACGCCATAGCGCTTCAAGGCTGCCTCGCTCATCAATAGCACAGCGGCCGCGCCATCCGACATCTGCGAGCTATTACCTGCGGTGACGGTACCCTTGGCGGCAAAGATAGTACGCAGCTTGGCCAAACCCTCGGGAGAACTGTCGGGACGCGGGCCTTCATCATTCTCGAACAGTCTCTCGACGATCCGTACCGTACTCGATTTGAAATCCGGCATGTGTTCGCGCACGAAGTAAGGCGTGATCTCGTCGCGGAAATTTCCTGCCGCAATCGCTGCGCACGCCTTGCGATGCGAGTCCATGGCAAAAGCATCCTGATCTTCGCGCGACACATTGTATTTCTGCGCCACCTTCTCGGCAGTCAGCCCCATGCCGAAGGCAATCGCGATATTTTCTTCGTGCTCGAACACCGCCGGATTCATCGCCACCTTATTACCCATCATTTGCGGCATGACGGTCATCGATTCCGTACCCGCGCCGATCATGACATCGGCATCGCCCATTCGAATACGTGCAGCGGCGTCAGCCACGGCGTTCAAACCGGAGGAACAAAAGCGGTTGATGGTGATACCCGGCACCACATCCGGAAAACCCGCCAGCAGCAATCCTATGCGGGCGACATTCATGCCCTGTTCGGCTTCCGGCATGGCGCAACCCGTTATGACATCGCCGATTTCGCGCAAATCGAGCGCCGGCACTTTGCCGATTACCGCACGTAGCACATGCGCCAACATGTCGTCGGGGCGAACATTCTTGAAAGCGCCATTGCGCTTGGCGACGGGCGTGCGCGTGGCGGCAACGATATATGCGTCCTGCATTTGTTTGCTCATTTCAAGTCCTTTCACCACAAAGACACCAAGAACACAAAGGCTCACCAAGACTTTCTTTGTGTAACGTGGTGTTCCTTTGTGCCTTGGTAGTGAACGTCTTCTAATTCCGCAACGGCTTTCCGGTCTCCAGCATATGCACAAGACGCGCTTGTGTTTCCGGCGTCTTGAGCAACTCGACGAATTCATAGCGTTCGATGTCCAGCAACCATTTTTCGCTGACCATCGCGCCGCGCTCGACATCACCACCGCACAGTGCGGTCGCCACCGCTTTCGATACGCGATAGTCATGCGCCGAAATCATGCCGCCCTCGAGCATATTCACCAGCATCATCTCGAGCGTGGCAATGCCGCCACGTCCTGCGACCGGCACGCCTGCTGGCGGCAAGCGGGGACGGTAGCTGGCGGCAGCCATGCCCAGTGCGGTTTTGCGCGCGACATGCAGCAGTTCATGCGGATTGAAAATTACTATGTCATGATCGCGCAACAACGCCAATTCCCTGGCGTTCTTGGCGCTCTTCGAAACGTTCGCCATGGCGACGGTCTGGAAGATATTCTGTAGCCAGATCATGGCGTCATTGGTCGTGGTGCGCGAGGCCATCTCCGCCGTGCGAATGGCAAATTCTTTACAGCCGCCACCCGCCGGAATCAGGCCCACGCCGACTTCGACCAAGCCAATGTAACTTTCGAGCGCACACACGGCACGCGCCGAATGCATGACGATCTCGCAACCGCCGCCGAGCGCCATGCCGTTCACTGCCGCGATCACTGGTACTTGCGCATACTTGATGGTTTGCGACATCTGCTGAAATTTCGCAATGATGGCTTCCAGCGCCACAAAATCTCCCGCACCCAATAAGGGTTGTATCTGCTTCAGATTGGCGCCGACAGAGAAGGGTGGCGCCGGTTGCCAGATGACCAGGCCGGCGTATTCCTTCTCGGCGCGCTGGACCGCTTCGATGATGCCATCGAGCACCACTGGACCGACCGTGCACATCTTGCTCTTGAACGACAGCACTGGGACGTGCATGCCATCGTCATCATCGAGGGTCCACATGCGCACTTCGTCGTTTTCCCACAGCGTCCGGCCCATCATTTGCGTTGGATCGGCCACTTCTCCGATGACACGTTCTGGGAAAAGCTGGCGCTGATAGACAGGCAACTTGGAACGGCCCTCGTACAAGCCATTCGACGAAGAATAGGAGCCCGCTGGCGTATGCGCGGCGTCAACTTTGAATACCCACACCGGCAAGGGCGCATTGCTCATGGCGCGGCCGAATTGAATGTCGTCGCGCACTGCTTCGGCAATCGCATTCCATCCCGCGGCTTGCCAAGTTTCGAACGGACCGAGTGCCCAGCCGAAGCCCCAGCGCATGGCGAAGTCGACATCGCGCGCATTGTGGGCAATGTGATTCAGGTGATAGGCGACGTAATGAAAAACGTCGCGGAAAATGCTCCATAGAAATTGCGCCTGCGGGTGCGTGCTGGCGCGCAATTGCACGAAGCGTCCCGCCTGATTCTTGTTAGCGAGAATCGCGGCGACTTCGTCGGCGACAACGCCGGCGCTGTCGCGGTAATCTCGCAGCAACAGATCGAACACTTTGATGGCGCTACCATCCTTGCCAGCTTTCTTCATGTAGATACCGGCCTTGGTCTTCTGACCCAACGCGCCCTTACCGATCAGCATGGTCAGCCAATCGGGCGTAGCGTAATACTTGACCCAGGGATCATCGGGCAGATGATCGGTCATCGTCTTTATGACATGTGCAAGCGTATCCAACCCGACCACGTCGGCGGTACGATACGTTGCGCTTTTCGGGCGGCCGATCAGCGGACCCGTCAAGGCATCCACTTCATCGAAGCCCAAACCGAGACGCTGCGTGTGATGCATCGTCGCTAGAATCGAAAACACGCCTACGCGATTGGCGATGAAGTTGGGCGTGTCGCGTGCGCGCACGACGCCCTTACCCAGCGTCGTGGTCAGAAAACTTTCCAGGTGATCGAGCAAGGCCGCGTCTGTGCCGTGACACGGAATCAACTCCACCAACGACATGTAACGCGGCGGATTGAAGAAGTGAACGCCGCAGAAACGGGGCCGCAAACTTTCCGGGCAACCCTCTGCCAATCTATTGATCGACAGACCCGAAGTGTTCGTCGCGAAGATTGCGTCCGCCCGTATATGTGGCGCAACTTTGCGATATAGATCGAGCTTCCACTCCATCTTCTCGGCAATTGCTTCGATGATCAAATCGCAACCGGCGAGCTTGCCGATGTGCTGATCGTAATTTGCGGCTTCGATGTATTGCACACGATCGGCCGTCGCCAAAGGAGACGGTTCCAGTTTTTTCAACCCGTCGAGAGCCTTTTTCACTATGCCATTGGGATCGCCGTCTCTGGCGGGCAAATCGAAAAGTAAAACCGGCAATTCGGCATTGGCGCAATGGGCGGCAATCTGCGCACCCATCACGCCGGCACCGAGCACAGCCACTTTGCGAATTTGAAAATTCTGCATGCACGTCCTCCGATCGGAAAGACTTGATTCTCGCAGATATGCGGTGCGCGCCACTTCGGCAGCGCACACTGCAAGACTCAGAACATATAGCTGACCTGCGCACCCAAGATCCAGATGTGTCCAGTGTAGTTACCGTTTACTAGACCGCGATTGGATGCCGTTTGATCGTTGTAAATTTGCGCATCGCGCACCTTCAAGTAAGACACGCCCGCATCCACAGTTGTCGCTTTACTCGCGGTCCATTGCGCACCTGCCGATAGCCATTCGCGATCGCTGTCCGGGAGTGAGACCAAACGATAATCTGCGCCCTTCGCGGCACCCTGATCATAACCAATACCGGTTTTTAGCTTGAAAGATTCGCTGACCTTGTAATCGGCACCCAATGCGATACGCCACGTATCGCGAAAATCCGCGACGAGCGTTTGTGCGATTGCGCCGTTGCTCGTTTGGCGGATATCCACGTTCTGAACTGTGCTCCAGCGCGTGCGAGAGAGATCGCCGAGCATCTCCCACTTGTCGTCAAGATTTTGCGTCACGCTGAGAATAAAAGTGTCGGGAAGTTTAATGTCAGCAGAGGCCAGGCCGGTGTTGGCGGCAAGCAATGCCGCCGAGGGACCCGATGCCTGCAGGTCACCCTTGAGGTGATATTGCATGCGAGAGCGATATGAAAATCCAATCTTCATATCGTTCGAAGGTTTGAACAGAAAACCGGTATTCCAGCCCCACGCGTGACCTTGCGCCTGCAGTTGAATCGAATCCGACGAGAGTGAAAACACCGACAGCGTCGAGGCCTGACGTTGATACTTTGCTTCGAGTTGCTGGTAGTCCACGCCGAAACCGAGAGAAAACTTGTCGCTCACCTTCCAAGCAATCGATGGATTGGTATTTATCGTCTTGATATCGAATAGCGTCGCCTGCGCAGCGCCAGCCCAGGGCACCTCATATGCCGTACGCAAACCAAAGGGCGCGTCGAAACCAATTCCCCCATACAAGTTATGACCTAAGTCGGCCGATAGGTAAAGATTCGGAAT
>DASUGV010000326.1:0-5913 GCA_036273835.1 Rhodocyclaceae bacterium | reverse complement strand
GAGAAGCGGAAAGCGTCTTCCGCCGGCACGGGATCGGCAGCGTGTGCAAATAGCGTGAAAAAGAGCAGCAGGAACGAGGCAAAGAATTTCATGATTTTATTTGTGTGTAACACGCGCTCCAGCTATTACGACAGAAATTGCATTGGATAAAAATCTATTTGTCATGGCCGGTCGATTCGCTTTCCACCCACGCCAGATATTCGGGCAAGCCGCGATCGATGGGCACGGCGATGATTTCCGGTAACTCGTACGGATGTTGTGCCCGAATCGCTTCCTCTAGCGCATCGTAATTGGCGGTGGTTGCCTTGATGAGCAGAGGCACTTCCGTCGCTTCTTCCACGCCGCCTTGCCACCGATACACCGATCGGCACGGCGCCAGCACATTGACACATGCGGCAAGCCGACGTTCCACGAGATTGCGCGAAATTCGCTGAGCGGTTTCGGCGTCGGGTAAATTGGTAATGATCAGAATGACATTTGCGGACATGGTGCTATCGGAACGGCTGAGGCCTTGTGCTTCACGTGACGTATGTCAACCGGGCGGCGTGGTTTTTTGAAAGCTCGGCCGCGCAAACAATCGGTCGGCGTGAGCGGCTAGCGCCGGTCGCTGCGCGCGCCAATTGGTCTCGGCAAAACGGAAATCGAGCCAGCCCAGCAGGCAGCCCACTGCGATATCGGCGATGCTAATGGCATTACTGGCTAACCAAGTACCATCCTTTGCATGCGCTTCGAGCGCATTCAGCCCAAGTTCGATCTTGCCGCGCTGACGTTCCATCCATTCAGGTGATTGCTGGGCCGCGGCGCGCTGCCGTTCTTTGAATATCATCGAACCAGCATCTGCAACGCCATCGGATAGAGCTTCGACTTGCCGCACGCGTAGTCTGCTCATCGGATCGGCGGGAAGCAACCTCGGCTCTCCACCAAACAAGTCGAGATATTCGGCGACGATGGGCGAGTCGAAGAATATTCCGTCGTTATCCGTCACCAGTGCGGGCACCTTGCCCAGCGGATTGTATTCCGGTACGTGCGTCGCGGCTTCCCACGGCGAATCGCTCACGAATTCGCAAGCAATATTTTTTTCGAGCAGGATCACCCTGATCTTGCGCACATAGGGGCTGGTATAGCTACCGATTAATTTCATCGCAGGACTCCCGAATTCGCCACTGTATGTCAATGCCATGCACTGGCAATAATGTTTCTGATGATGTGCAGTCGCGCATGGAAGAAATGATCGGCACCCGGCACGACGATCACGGGCAATTCCAGCGGTTCCGCCCAGGCCAGCACATTTTGAAGCTGTACGGTTTCGTCCTTGGCGCCGTGAATGACAATGGTATCTTGTGCGACGGCATCGGTATCGTAACTGCGTGCGCCCTCCACATGACCGGATGCAGTGCCGACGAGAATCAAACGCTTCGCAGGTGTACCGACAGCGGCAAGCTGTTTGGCGACGCGGGCTTGCACGTAAGCGCCGAAAGAAAAGCCAGCGAGGATGATAGGCAACTTACTGGGCAACTTATCCCAACGATCTTGGGCCCATTTGATGACGGCCAGCATGTCGTCGGTTTCGCCGTAGCCGTTGTCGTGATTGCCCGCGCTTTTGCCGACACCACGAAAATTCGGTCGCAAGGTCACGTGACCCAAATCGCGCAAGGTGCGCGCGAGGGTATGCACCACCTTGTTGATGTTGGTGCCGCCGAATAAAGGATGCGGGTGGGCGACGACGGCAATGCCTTGCGGGTTATCGATGGCTTCGACCATCGTTTCGATTGCGCCGACTGGCCCATCGATGAGCTTCTGTTCAACGGGCAGAACGCTCATGGCCTATATCCGCAAACGTTCGACGACGCGGCCATTTTTCAGATGTTCGTCGACGATTTCATCAATGTCGCTTTCGTCAACATAGGTGTACCAGACGCCTTCAGGATAGACGACCATCACTGGTCCTTCATCGCAGCGATCGAGGCAGCCTGCCTTGTTGATGCGCACCTTGCCCGCGCCTTTCAGGCCCAACTTGGCAACTTTGTCTTTGGCATAGGCTTGCAGTTTACTGGCGCCATGATTGTTGCAGCAGACCTCGCCGGGTTCGCGCTGGTTGCAGCAAAAGAAAACGTGATGCTTGTAATAAGAGCTCATTTCGTTACAGCTTCTCGATGTTGCGACGCATGCAAAACGCGCCGACGTAAAGCCACGATTATAGGCGTGCAGACGGGCTTCTCGTACCGGCATTTGACGGAGTGCTAAACTGCCGCGCACCACTTTCTTCCACTTCATTGGCACAAGCACATGCGAATTCTGCTGGCCGAGGATGACGAACTGATTGCCGAAGCGCTGATTCGCGCGCTCAAGCTCGCCGGTTATGCGGTGGATCACGCGGCGAGCGGCACAGAGGCGGATGCGGCGCTGGCCACGCAAGCCTACGATCTGGTGGTGCTTGATCTGACCTTGCCCAAGCTGTCGGGAATCGAAGTGCTGCTGCGTTTGCGCGCGCGCAAGGCCGCCGTGCCGGTGCTGGTGCTGACCGCGCGCGATGCGGTGGAAGATCGCGTCAGAGGTCTGGACGCCGGCGCCGACGATTACCTCACCAAGCCTTTTGCATTACCGGAGTTGGAAGCACGCGTCCGCGCGCTAACGCGGCGCGGCACCGGTCAGGGCCGCAGCATTGCTTTTGGTCCGTTGAGCTACGATCAGGCCGATCATTCGGCCACTATCAATGGTGCATTGGTCGAGCTCTCGGCGCGCGAGGTGGGCGTGCTGGAAGTATTGCTATTGCGTGCGGGACGTTTGGTCAGCAAAGAACATCTGGTCGACCATCTATGTGGCTGGGGCGAGGAGGTTTCGCTCAACGCCATCGAGGTGTACGTGCACCGCCTGCGCAAGAAGATCGAAGCCAGCGGTTTGCGTATCGCGACGGTGCGCGGTCTCGGCTATTGCCTGGAAAAGCCGGATGCGTCTGCGCCGATTGCGCACTAGGCCGGCAGCCGGGACGGCCGCACAGCCGGTGTCGCCGGAAGCGGCGGCGATGCCGAAAAAAAAGCGTTCCAGTTATTCGCTATTCGGCGAAATCCTCGATTGGATGTTGGCGCCCCTGCTTTTTCTGTGGCCGATCTCTATCATTGCGACCTACGACGTTGCGTCGCACATCGCCAATCAGCCGTATGACAGGGCACTATCCGATCAGGTGATGGCAATTTCAAAGCAGATACGTATGACCGCGTCGGGTCAGGTAAGAATCGACTTTCCGGTTTCCGCGACACGTCTGCTGCGTACCGACGCGGAGGATACGATCTATTTTCAAGTCATTTCGCCGACCGGCGAGTTGCTTGTCGGCGATCCGGAAGTACCGCGTCTGCCACAGGGTACGCATTTGGCATCGAAGGAAATACAATTTCGCGATGCCGACATCCAGGGCGAAGATATTCGTGTGGCATATATGCCTGTCATTACAGATCCCGCGCATCCCGACGCCTTTGCACTGATTCAGGTGGCCGAGACACGGCATAAGCGTAATAGCCTGAGTGCGCGTATCGTCTCCGGCGTGTTGTTGCCTCAGTTCGCCATTATTCCGCTGGCAGTAGTACTGGTGTGGTTTGGCTTGTCGCGCGGTATCGCGCCGCTCAACCGGTTGCAGGGGTTGATCCGCGAACGGCGCTCCGGCGACCTCTCGCCGGTGGCAACGGATAGCGTGCCGGAAGAAGTGCGTCCAGTGGTCATTGCGTTCAACGACATGATGGCGCGGCTGGAAGACAACCTGCAGGCGCAGCAGCGATTTATCGCCGATGCGGCACACCAGATGCGTACACCCATCGCAGGATTGAAAATGCATGCGGAACTCGCCTTGCAGGAGGCGGCCCAAGCCAATGACCCGCTGCAATTGCAGCGCTCGATCGCGCATATGCACGCGGGAGTGGAGCGTGCCGCTCGGCTCATCAATCAGTTGTTGGCGCTGGCGAGGGCCGAGGCAAGTTCGGAGAAGGTGCACGCATTTACGCGCATCGATCTGAACGAGTTGGTGCGAGAAGTGCTCGGCGATTATGTGCCGCTGGCGCTGAGCAAAGGGATAGACATTGGCGCTGAAGATGCAGATGTGGAAATATGGCTCGACGCGACCCCTATTTTGATGTTCGAGCTGGTTTCCAATCTCGTCGACAACGCGGTGAAATACACGCCGCACGGTGGCCGCGTGACAGTGCGTGTCGCACGCGATCCGGGCGACACGCATCGTATTTTGCTGACCGTACAGGATAGTGGTCCGGGTATCGCACCGGAAGACCGCGAACGGGTATTCGAGCGTTTTTACCGCGTACTCGGCAGTGCGGCGGAAGGTAGCGGTTTGGGACTCTCCATCGTGCGCGAAGTTGCCGAGCTGCACGGCGGTGACGTTGTACTACGTGGCGGCGATGGAGGCGTGGGTACTTGTGTCAGTGTGAGTTTGCCGTTGGCATCGGATGTCGCGACGCAATGAGATTTGTTGCGGACTATGCCAATGAAATATCGATTCTGACTCTACAAAAACTGAGAAGGATGTTGTCATGAAGGTGCTGCGCTATTTCGCCATACTCCTCTGCCTTTTGCTGACCGCGGGCACCGAGCCGCCGAAAATGCTCGATGGCCCGTCCGATCCGCCAGCGGGAAAACTGCGCTTCGATGGCATATACCAGGGACCGCCACGAGGTTATACGTACTGGCTCTATTTAAGATTTTTTCCGGATGGCAAGGTAACCAATACCTCGAGTATCGGCACGGGCACGCCTGTTTACAATCTTCTTGGAGACGATGGTGCGTCCATTCAGGCAGGCAATGTCACGGTTCAAGGCACGAACATTTCGTTCTCGACGCAAGGCAGCTTCGGCACGGTTGACTTCTCGGGCGTGATCGATCGCGACAACCTGATTCTGGATAGTTATAGCCACATCAATGGAAATCAGATCAAGAATCAAACCTACAAATTTGTTCCGATAGCCCCCTGAACGATTGATGACGATTTAGTCGAATGGCATATTCCCGTCGAGGGATATGGCCTATCAGCCGCGACAACGACTTTCGTCATCTCACTTGCTGCGCTGCAATGCCGTATGCGTAAGCTCGGCGTAAGTCTCTGGTCCTAGCCTGCGTGTGGCTCTTAGCGATTTGCTCGCTCGGTGCGTCACATAAACCCAAGGAGAGAGACTATGGAACAGGCAATGCCAACCCAAGGTGGTCTTACCGCCGAAGAGAGAAAGGTGATTTTTGCCTCCTCGCTCGGTACCGTTTTCGAGTGGTACGACTTCTATCTCTATGGTTCGCTGGCAGCGATCATCGGCAAACAATTCTTTGCTGGCGTCAACGACACCACCAGTTTCATTTTCGCTTTGCTCGCTTTTTCTGCGGGTTTTGCTGTGCGTCCTTTCGGCGCGATTTTCTTCGGACGCCTGGGCGATTTGATTGGCCGCAAACATACGTTTCTAATCACCATCCTGATCATGGGCTTGTCGACTGCCTTGGTCGGTGTCTTGCCGGGTTACGCAAGCATCGGTGTTGCCGCGCCTGTCATTCTCATAACGCTGCGCTTGCTTCAGGGATTGGCGCTAGGCGGCGAGTACGGCGGCGCTGCGACGTATGTCGCCGAACATGCGCCCAAGGGCAAGCGTGGATTCTTCACGAGCTGGATTCAGACCACGGCAACGCTTGGGCTGTTTCTGTCGCTCCTGGTCATTCTGGCATGTCGCAGGTACATCAGTCCCGACGATTTCGATAGCTGGGGCTGGCGTGTTCCCTTCCTTATCTCTGTTCTGTTGCTGATCATATCGGTCTACATCCGGTTACAACTGAACGAGTCGCCGGTATTCCAGAAGATGAAGGCGGAAGGCAAGGGCTCGAAGGCGCCGCTGACCGAATCCTTTGCACGCTGGGACAATCTGAAGATAGTCGTGC
>DASUGV010000325.1:0-4282 GCA_036273835.1 Rhodocyclaceae bacterium | reverse complement strand
ATGGCGCAATCGGCGGAAATGACAACGCGATAAGCCATGCCGTGACGACTGCGGACAGATCGGCGAGAAAGGTACCGACAGGTTTGCCGCGCGCCTTGAGCATGGCGGCTTCGCAGGCGATGGCCGTCGCGGTGGCAAGCGCGAGTTGCACCAACACGCCAGCGCCGAATTGCCACACGTATGCCGCGATGCCGGGCAGCAGCGCCAGCAACACCTTGAGCATGACGCGCGTGATGCTGGTCTGGATGCGGACGAAGGGTGAGTTGGGGGATGCGGTCATGGTTAGAGTTTATGAAATTTGGATAAGACTAAAACCGCACGAACAAACTCCTTCCCCTTTCAAGGGGAAGGTCGGGATGGGGGTTGGTCTCCCGCTCGCCGACATCGTATTCACTAACATCTCTATCTGTTGCACCATTACACCCCCACCCTAGCCCTCCCCCTTCTGTAGGGGGAGGGAACTTGTGTGACCTTCATTGCGCTAGTTGAGCACGAATCATATCCAGCACTTCCATGTTGCGAATGGTTTCGTCGAGGCTGAGCAGCGGTGAACGCTTCTCCAGGATCGCTGCGGAAAAATCTTGAAACTCCGCGCCGTAGCGGTCGGACTCGGCGACGGGAATCGCGCGTGTGCCTTCCTTGGTGTGCACTTGAATGGCGCCGCGAAAATCCAGGAAGGTATCGGGAACTTCAAGGATTCCTTGCGTGCCGATGATTTCCGCGCCGATCTTGTTGTGGGCGTTGAAACCACAGTGGATGTTGGCGATCAGGCCATCGTCATATTGCATCAGCGCGGAGAGATTGATATCGACGCCGTTGTCATATTCGGCCACGGCCTTGCAGGTGATGGGTTTGCGGCCAGTGACCGCGCCGAGGAAATTCACCGGGTAGCAGCCCACATCGTAGAGCGCGCCACCGCCGAGTTCCGGCTGTGCCTTGATGGTATTGGGGCGGTCGAGAAAAAAGCGAAAACCTGCGTTGATATGTTTGACCTGGCCCAGCACGCCGCTATCGAGCATCTCGCGCACTTTGCGCATGCGATCGGTATAACGGTACATGAATGCTTCCATCAGCAGGCATCCCGTCTCGCGCGCGACGGCGGCCATCTCGCGTGCTTCGGCTGCGCTCATTGCAAGGGGCTTCTCGCATAGCACGTGTTTGCCCGCACGCAACGCGGCGATGCTCCATTCCTTATGGAGCGAATTGGGCAGCGGAATGTAGACCGCCTGAATATGCGGATCGGCTAACATGTCTTCGTAGCGCGGATAGGTCTTGTCGCATTTGAATTGCGTTTGGCACTCGGCGAGCTTGGCGGCATCACGCGAGGCCACGCCGTAGAAGTGCGCATTGGCAGTGCGCTTCATCGCAGGGATCGCGCTCATGCGGGCAATGCGGGCGTAGCCGAGTACGCCCCAGGCGATAGTTGTCATGGCTCAATCCTTGTCGGTTGTTGCTGCTTGAGTTGTGGGCGGATCGGTTGCGGCTCGCAGCGCTTCGGCTTCGCCGATCTGCGCTTGTTGAGCCGGCGTTAGATTGTCCGTGTTTTGCGGCTGTGCCGCTTCTTTCTGTGCTTTGACTCGTGCCAGCGCGGCGGCGATTAGGGCTTTCTTCGGATCGTCCGTTTCGGCGTTGCTGGCCGTCGTTGCAGCGCCGTCTGTTGCAGTCGTGCGCCCAGTACGGGCCGCAAGTTTCTCGGCCTTTTCCTGTTTCTCGCGCTCGGCGCGTTCGTTGCGAAACTCGAAGCGTTCGCGTGCCGTATCGGCTTCCGACTTCTGGCGCTCTCGCGCCCAGATTTCCGATTTGGCGAAGCGGTAATAGTCGACTAGCGGAATATGCGAAGGGCATACATAGCTGCAACAGCCGCACTCGATGCAATCGAACAGGTTGTATTCCTGCGCTTTGCCGAAATTCTTGGCGCGCGAGTGCCAGTACAACTCGAAGGGCTGCAGATCGGCCGGACAGGCGCGCGCGCAATCGCCGCAACGAATGCACGGCATCTCGGGCGGCGGTGGCGCGAATAATTTTGCGCTGGACGCGATGATGCAATTGGTTGCCTTGACGACAGGCACATCCAGCGCGGGCATGCGGAAACCCATCATCGGACCGCCCATGATGAAGCTGTCGGTGTCCGGCAGCAGTCCGGCTTGCCGGACCAGATGATCCATCGGCGTGCCGAACAACACTTCGTAATTGCGCGGGCGTTGCACGTTGCCTGCGACGGTGACGATGCGCGATACGAGCGGACGGCCAAGTTCGATGGCTTCATGAATGGCGTAAGCGGTGCCGACGTTGAAGCACTGCACGCCGTAGTCGGTGGAGCGCTGGCCTTGCGGCACTTCGATACCGGTGAGCACGCGGATCAATTGTTTGGCGCCGCCTGCCGGGTAGCGAGTGGGTACTGTAATCACTTCGAGTTTTTTGTCGCCGATTTCCGTACATGCCAAATGCATGGCGGCAATCGCAGCAGGCTTGTTGTCTTCGATGCCGATCAAAACTTCTTCAGCGCGCAGCATGTGACGCATGATCAAGCTGCCGCGCAGGATCTGATTTGCGCGTTCACGCATGAGCATGTCATCGCAGGTGATGAAAGGTTCGCATTCCGCGCCGTTGATGACGAGCGTCTTCGTCGGTGTGCCTTTGCCGGGTTTGAGTTTCAGGTGACTGGGGAACACGGCACCGCCTAGTCCGACGATACCGGCTTCGCGCAGATAATCGCGCAGCTCGTCGCCTTCGAGCGATTTGTAGAGCACCGATCGCGTCGGCACCCAGCAATCTTCGCCATCGGGCTCTATGACAACGGAAAGTACCGACAGGCCCGACGTATGCGCCATGACGTGCGGTTCGACGGCCAATACCGTACCCGACGTCGGTGCATGTACTGCTGCCGAAATGTTGCCATCGGCACCGCCGATACATTCGCCTTTTAATACTCGCTGACCGGCTTGCACCAGCGGTGTAGGTGTGCCGCCGATGCTTTGATGCAATGGCACAACCAGGCGCGAAGGCATCGGTACTTGAGCGATCGGTTCGCTGGTAGGTTCGGCTTTATACGTGGGCGGTTTTACGCCGCCGTTGAAATCGAAAAGCTTGCGAAGAGTGTTCATTCGCAAGCCTTTCGCGTGTCCGACGAAAATTCAAAAGAATTTACCGCAGAGACACAGAGTGCGCCGAGGGACGCGGACGTTTCACGGTAGCGACTAATGTGCTCAGATTCGGGCGTTTTCTCTGCGGTCCTCCGCGTCTCTGCGTCTCTGCGGTGAAAGATTATTTTCATGCGGTTTCCGTGCGTGCCAAACGTGATTGTGGCCGAAGCGGAAACACCGGGTAGCGCCACTTCCAGGTCTCTACCGTTTCGTGGATGACCTCCATTGAGATGCAATCGACGGGGCAGGGCGCGACGCATAGTTCGCAGCCGGTGCACAGCGGCACGATGATGGTGTGCATCTGCTTGGCTGCACCGGCGATGGCGTCGACCGGACAAGCCTGGATGCATAACGTGCAGCCGATGCATGTGCTCTCGTCGATGATGGCAACCGCCTTGGGTTTTTCTACACCGTTCTCGGCATTGAGCGGTTTGAACTCGCGCCCGAGCAAGTCGGCCAGTTTACGAATGCCGTCTTCGCCACCGGGCGGACATTGATTGATGTCCGCTTCGCCGCTGGCTATGGCGGTGGCATAAGGTTTGCAGCCTGGGTGGCCGCACTGTCCGCATTGCGTTTGCGGCAGGATGGCGTCGATCTTGTCGACCAGCGGATCGCCCTCGACTTTGAATACGAGCGAGGCATAGCCCAGGATCGCGCCGATGACGAGCGCCAGACCGAACATGACGAGCAGTGCGCTTAGCATGGGAAAGAAAACCTTTTACCGCAGAGGCGCAGAGAAAAACGAGGGCCACAGAGGTATTCATGCCACACACTACAAGTCTCACAGCGGGGCATTCTCCGCGGCCTTCCGCGCCTCTGCGTCTCTGCGATGAAAGCCTTTTTCATCGTTACTTGTCCAACCCCGCGAATCCCATGAACGCCAAGCTCATCAAGCCGGCGGTGATCATGGCGATGGCCGAGCCGCGAAATGGCAACGGAATATCGGCGCCGTCGAGCCGTTCGCGGATGCCGGCGAACAGCACTAGCGCCAGCGAGAATCCTGCCGAGCTGCCGAATCCGAATAGCATCGATTCGAACAGATTGTATTTGAATGCCACCGTCAGCAGCGGTATCCCCAGCACCGCGCAGTTGGTCGTAATCAGCGGTAGGTAAATGCCGAGCACCTGATGCAGCACGGG
>DASUGV010000324.1:0-15512 GCA_036273835.1 Rhodocyclaceae bacterium | reverse complement strand
TTAGGATCGAGGTGCAATCCCTGTTCTTCCGCCACTTTGCGTCCCGCCGCCACGCCAAGCGCTTCCGAAGTTTCCGATAGATCGGCCTGCACGCGCGAGCGCTCCGCTTCGAGTAACAAGCGCGCGGGGCTTCCTTCGGGCAAAGGTTCGATGCTGACATTGAGCGTGTCGCGTCGACGCATCAATTGTTCGCGATAAGTGGCGACATCGTCTGGATGCAGCGTCACGACTCCGCGTACCGGTTCGCCCGTCACCGGATGCGCCGTACGCTGCGGCACGTCGATGGTATCGGTCGGACTTAGATGTGCGGTGGTCGGCACCGGCGTGCTGGCTTGCGGCTTGATGAGTCGCAGATCGGATAGCTGATTGTATTGACCGGTTTCGGCATCCATGTAATGGCCACGTACCCAGCGCGCATATGAATTCTCGTAACTTTCGACGTGCATGCGATTGTCATAGTCAAGGCGGTTTCCGCCGCGACCCATGCCTACTTCCACGAAAGATTGGCCACGGTTGGCATCCGTGCGAATACGCGAGAATTCTCTCCAAGATTGGAAATGCGGCGAGTCGCTGTAGAGCTGACGTACAAGGCGTGCGTTGGTCCTATCATTGATCATGCCCGGCACATCGTCGATGCGCGCGATGGCCGGGAAATCGTCGGCCTGTCCGGAGAACGCGCGTGCAGCGGCAGAACTCATATCCTGCGGACGCGATGCGACACGCTCCAGCGCAGCGGCTTCTGTTTCCAGAGCCTGGGCACGTGCCGCCAGTCCATCGATGCGCTGTTGCCGTTCCAGACTTTGCGGCGTACCGGCGGCGGCTCCGTCGGCACGCAGATCGCTTTGCATGCGGCCGAGGCGTTCGCGCAATGTGGCCGCTTCTGCGCGAATGCGCGGCGCCTCGAGACGCGCTGAATGACGTTGTAATACATCGCCGAGCGCCGAGCGCAAAGCCGGATCGCGAATTTCGCGGATGATGCGCTGCGCTTCGATGCGATCGGCCGGACGCGCCGCAAAAGCGCCGCTGCTTTCCAGATGCAATCCGGCCACTTGCGCCAATCGTCCAGCCAGCGCGTTATCGCCCATCGCCTGCGCCGCCTGCATCTGACGCAGCAGCAACGGTATGTCGGCGTTCGTGCCGGTCAGCGGCAGAATCAGCGGATTGCGTTGCGCGCTTTGACGAATGTCGGCCAATCGTGCCACCAGCGCAGGATTCTCTATGACACTGCATGCAAGCCTTATGCGCGCGCCGGAATGCTGACCGAATACCAGACCCATTTCGGCAGCCAGCGCCTCTGTCTGGCGACGCAATGCTTGAACGTTTGGTGATTCGACGCTGCCTGTTGCAGGTTGTGGTGGTAGGCGTTGCAATAGCTCTTCGAGCTGGGCGACACGGCGGCGATCAGCTGCGGTCAGCGGTCGCTTCGGATCGACCGGGCGGCCCGGTTGAAGCGCATCCGATTCGCTGTCGTCGGTGCGCGCGCGGGCACGCGAATCATTGAGCGCAGCACGCGCGGCCGATCCCTCGGGTAGCGCACCACGTGCCAATTGCAAACGCAGATCGACGTCTGCCGGATGCAGCAGACCGAGGTGCGCAGTCAGCGCATCGATGTCGGATTGCAACGTTGCGCGTCGGGGTAGATCGCTTTCAGGCGTAGCGTTCAAGCGTTGTGCCAACACTTCCAGTTCGGCCAGACGACCCACATCGTGCGCGGACAAACGTGCGCCCGGTTCGGGTGGCGCCGCGCTGCGCAATGCATCTTCATGCGGCACACCCACGACATCGTGCAGGCGCAGCTCGGCCAATTCGTGAGCGAGTGCGCGCGCATGCGCCTCCTGCGGCGCACGCGGCGAGAGATGCACGACGAAGTCGAAACCTTCGTCTGCCTCACCAGCACGACGGAAATTTGCTACATCGCCGCTCTGCGTTTCGCCGACTTCGATGCGCACGCGCAACGGTCTGCCTTCGGCGTCCGTCATTCTCACGGCAACGCCAGGGCCCGTATGCGTGACGTCAATCGTGTTGCCTGCGGGACCCCGGTTGATCACTTCATCCATCGCAGCGTGTAGCGCAGCGGGTGCATCCGTGATGACAGGAGTCTCGCTCAACTGCATGCGGCTGCCGAAGATGGCGGCCGCCGCGCCTTCCGGTATATGCGGTGTTCCACTACCGCTTGGTGGAGTTGCTGCCGGAATCTCATGCACGCGGCCGCTGCCAGGGACGATGAAGCGATTGAGCTCGCCGATGAGTCCCGCCGGAATTTCCATCTGATCGTGTGCGAAACGCACGTCGACCAGGCGCGGCTGACCGTGCAGATCGGCGGTGCCATGTTCCGGGATGGCGGCAGAGCGGAGCGACCGCACCCAATTTTCGTCGACTTCGAAAGATATGATGCGAGCATTGCCGCGGCTGTTCTGCATGATGAACTCGACGGCGCGCTCGTAGGAACCGAAGTTGAGGTGCGCCGAGGCGCCGCCTTCGACGGTCACATTACCCTCCGCATCGACGCTCACCAGCGAACGGCTGCGTTCGCTTTCGACACGGAATACCATGCGCCCGCCGCCTTCGCCTTCGAGCAGCGGACGGACCAGCCGCTGCAGCAATTCGGGGTTGCGCTCCACATCGGACAGCGGCACTTTCACCAGACCCGGTCCTTCGCTTTCCAGACCGGCGAACATGGCATCGACATCTTCCGGTCCTGGCAAGTCCGCGGTTGCGGAACGACGGCCGCTGGAGTACTCGGCCGCTTCCATGCGCAGCGCATGCGCCTGACTTTCGAGTGCGACGGCTTCGTTGAGCGCGCGATTTGCCTCTTCGCGCAGACGCTCTGCGCGGCGCGGATTATGCAAATCGGCTAGCTGCGCTTCGGCCTCGCGTGCAATCGCGTGATCGAGCAGTTCATTGGCATGAGCCATGAGTCCATCGGCTTGCTCGTGCAGCGCGCCAGCGCGTTGACGCTGCAGCAAGGTCGCTTCGCCGGCCGGCGCCGGACGGGCATCCGCACCAGGTTGATCCGCACCCACCCGTACGCGCATACGCGCTTCGGCCGAATCGATGGCATGGCCAACTTCGCTATCTGTGAGATGCGGCAGCAGACGATCGCTTTCGCCTTCACCACCGGCATCACTAGATCCCGATGGTCTGCGTGGCGGACCTTCGCCACCGCTGCCGCCACTTTCGCCGGCGTGCGCGGCAGGATGCGTTGCGGATTCGGTGCCGGCTTCGCTCGCATGTGTCGCTGTGGGAACCGACGCTGTCGACGCATCGGTCGCGGCGGTATGCGATGTGGATGTTTCTTTTTCCGATGCAGATGCAGCTGGATGCGGCGCCGTTGCTTCCTCTGCGCCCGCGCCAGCATGAGTTATGGGCGCCTCGCCGGTGACATGCGTCGCAGCGGGTTCTGCAGATGCGTGTGCTGCGGCTGTCGGCGCGGTTGCATCATGTTCGGCATGCGATGCCGCAGGGTGCGGCGCGGCCGTTGCAGTGCCATGCGCCATGGCATGCGATGCGCCTTCCAACGAGCCGTGCGTGGCGATGACATCGGCATGAGCGGCTCTTCCTGCCGCGCTTTGGTCACGGCCGTGTTGGGCAAGGAACAATAAGTCCTCGGCAGCGGCGTGCAATGCCGGGCCCTCGAGTGGCGGAAGATTGCGCAAGCGGCGCTGATTATTGATCGCTTCTTCAGCCGCATGCAAAGTTGGAGCACGCCGCCCGGTACCATGCGCTTCGCCCATGCCTTCGCCGAGACCTTGCAAGGCGGCGTGTATGCCGGCTTCGCCGATGTCCATCAGCGCATCGCCCGCGTCGCCATGGTAATGACCCGTGCTCGCGTCGAACAGAATTTCGCTGCCGCGTCCAGCCATGCTGCTGACGCCCGCAATCAAGCTGCGTCCTGCGCCGCGCACCAGCATATTGCGCAATGCGGCCGCGCCGCCGACTTCGGTGGACAATTCTTGCAGGCGTTGTCCCAGACCGCCTAATGCTTCAAGAGACTGTGTCGCCGCCGCAGTGACAGCGCCCGACACCAGGCCGCGCGCCAGCCCTTCGAACAGAGCACCAACGGCATGTTCCCCATTGCCGTCCCAAGTTTGCTCGGATAGCAATGTTGTACCCAGCCCACTGATGCTGCCGACGGCGGCGCCGATGATGATCTGATCGATTACCGGATTGCCGGTGAAAATACGCGACAATGACACTATCATGGAGGTGGCCTCTTCGGCCGCTGCTGCGCCTTTCGCTGCAACCTGTGCCGCTGCACCGAGCTGCGCGCCAACGCCGGCCGTGACGACCTGCACAAGCGTCATGCCAAGATCGATGCCTGCTTGCTCCCAACCATAGCGGCCACCCTTGATGGCATAGTTGGCTGCCATCGAGGTCAGGCCTGCGGCCAATGCCGCTATCATTAGTGGCCCTGCCGCGCCACCCGTTACGACAGTGATGACAGCGGCCGCAATGGCGCCGAGGATGGCGATGCCCGTGGTTGCGAGGTTGGCATATGCGTCGATGCGACTGCTGTAGTTTTGCGCGACTTGCTGTGCGCTGTTGGCCGTTGCAAGAAACTCGTCGCGATTGGGTCCGGTGTAGCGGCCGTTCTGATCGAAGTTGCCATCGCGGATCAATGGCCGTCCGGACATCAATGCTTCAGGCGAAAGATCGATCGTGCCGCCCGCTTGCGAGCGCAGATGCTCGTCGGTGACGCGCATGGCTTCGTCCGCCATACTGTCGCCAGCCAGCCAACGGCCGAAGCCGCCCGTTTCCTGACGCTGCTGTTGAATCGCAAACGCGCCGACTTCTGCGCGTTCGCGGTCATCGCGCGCCACACCGAGCATCGCGCGCTCCATGCGCAAAGCATCGTCGCCGGAGAGTTCACCGAAGTGTCCTTGTCCGTATACGCCCAGTTCCGCATCCAGCGACTTGCCCGTGTCCGCGCGGAACTGATCGCGCATGGCAGCGACTTCATCGCGCGTCATGCGTTCCGTAAAACGGAAGAGCAGTTCTTCGTTGGTGCCAGCACCCTTCATGGCGTGCTGCATGGCCAGCGATGCGGTCTGCGCGCTGGGGCGTTCGTCAGTTAGCAGTCCGGCCGACAGTTGCCGGCCGAGATCGTCATCGCCGAAGCGATCGCCCATTTGCTGAACGAGCGTGTCGCGCGCGCTCGTCACATGCGGATCGCTCAGCGGATGTTCCGTATCGGTCTGCGTGCCTTCTGGCGGTGGCGCTTGGCCACCATAAGATTGCGCGGCGAGCAACAGCACCTGGGCGCGATCGGCGCGCGCAGCTTTGCGCCGCTCTTCGTTGGCGGCGATTTCTTCGCGCGTGGCATGCGGATTGTCCGGCATGAAGCGCTGGTCGTACATTGCGCGATCGAGATTGAGCGGATTGGGTGGATCGCCCGTGCGTTGCAATTCCACGCCGAGACGCGCGGCGCGCGCTTCGACACTGTCCGGACCATGACGCAGCAATGCCACCGCCAGATCGCGATTGGCACCCGTTATCTGTAATGCATAAGTGCCGTACTCGCCCGACTCGGACGCGGGCGCTTCATAAGAACCGCCTTCGTCGGCGTACATCGTGATATCGCGTGTGACATAGGCTTCCGCTTGTGTCGTCAGCGCAGCGCGCTGCTCGGGCGTGAGATCGCGCAAAGCAGGCGCGCCGGTCAGATCTTCGCCGGATGTAATGCGTCCTAACTCAGCGACTGCGTCGGCGCGACGGTCGTCGCCGGACATCTCTTGCGTGCTGCGCCAATCGCCTTCGGCTGGCGCACCGGTGTATTGCTCGATGGCTGTGTGGACAGCATCGGCATTACCATCGAGCCGCGCGGAGTCGATGGCATCGCGCATGCGATAGGCATCTGCCTGCGCGTAGTTGCCTTGCGCCAGCGCATCGAATACTTGTTGGTCGGTGCCATCGAGGGCCGAGTGCACCCTTTCGTGTAGATCGGTATCTTGCCCCAATGCGGCCAGTTGGTCGGGACTGAGTGCGCGCATCGTCGCTTCGATGCGCGCTTCGTCGTCGTTGTACCAGTGCATGGAACTTTCAAGCTCTTCTTTCGCACCTTCGACAGCGTCGCCGCGCAAATATGCGAGCGCGGCATTGCGGTCGTGTCCGTCGCTCATGCGATCATTGATCATGTCCGTCAACGTCGTGCCGCTCCCGCTCAGATGCGGAAAACTGTCGACGTCCACCGCATGCGCTTGGCATGCGTCGAGTCCGCGTAACGCAGCAGGCACAGCCGAGCTGTCGCTTACGCGCTGCACGTCGATCAAGCTCCAGCCGACACTCCATTCCAGACCCGCTTGCGCGCGTAACGCATGGTCGCGCAGATTGCTCTCGACCGCAGTCGCGGTTTCGTTCATTTGCGAGAGGAAGAATGTTTTGGGTTCGCCGCGCGGCGTGCAAAAGTCGACTTCGGCTTTACCTTGCGCATCCAATCCTGCCGGCGCCGCACCGCCGCCACCGGGACCGCCGCCTCCGGCCCCACCACCTGGGCCCGCACCACCTCCCGCATCGGTTGCGCATCCGGTGCATACGGGTGCGGGAGTATCGCTATCTCCGCCGGCTTGGCCGCCACCGCCGCCACCTGCTGGCGGCGTGCCCTGGCGCAAACTCTGCAGCGCTGCATCCGCTTCCGCTTGCTTGCTGGCCATGAAAGCTTTGAACAATATGTCAGGTGGTTTCACCCAACTGTCGGCCGCTTGCCGCACGGTCCCCGAGAGTCCATTGAAGGCCTGCACAAATCCATCTGTACTGGTGCTCGTTTGCGTCGCCGTGTTGACCACGGTTTGCGTGAGTCCGACGTTCGTTTCTTCTATTTGGGCGGCACGGCCGACGACGTCGTCATTCTTGGCCGTTTTCAAACTGCTATCGAGATGCTGCTGGTTGTCAGTCAATCTTTCGGAGAGCTGCGCCGTGGTACGAACCAAACCGCGTTGAATATTTTCCGGCGCGGCTTGCGCCGTTTGCGTGATGGCTGCGGCACTTCGCCCCGCCGCGCGCCGCAAAGTTTGCTCCAGTCCCTCTATGTTATGGGCATAGCCGGGCATTGAACTGCGCGCTGCGCTCTGCAAGGTACTGATGCCCGCCTGCGCTTCGCGGCGCACACTGCTCAAGTCTGCTCTCGCTTTACTGGTGAGCTGACTCTTGGCACTGCGCTGACGCGTACGTACCTGATTCAATGCGCTGGCGCGCATTTGCCGCAGTGTGCGGCGCGCGGCGCGGACTTGATCGGACAAACCTTTCTTGGCGCGTTCCAAAGCGCTGCCGACCGATTGCCGCGCTTGCATGAATGTACGGGTGCGCTCTGCTTCGATCGCCGCACGGTAGCTGCAACTCAATGCGCATACGGTGCTGGTACTCGTCGTTTGCCAATTGGCAATCACATGATCGGTTCTGGTTTTGACGGCCTCTTTCTCGTGAGAAGCCAGGATGGGAATACGCTGCTGCTGTTTTTCGTGCTTTGCGTTGTCCATCGCCGAAGCGCCGGTCGTCGTGTAGTCCGCATCCGTCGAGCGCGTGTCGGTCCAGTTGTCCAGTGCTTTTGTCGTCGCGTCCGCTGCGTTCTTGGTATTGTCGATGACCTCTTGGAACGCTTTTTCGTGGCCGCTCACTAGCGTGCTGACCATCGAGCTAACGTGAGCGCTTGCCGCGCGATCGCTGGCGCTGATCGCTCCCCAGGCGCTACGGGCTGCGCCTTGAATGCTGAGGAGCGCGTTGTCCGAGGCAACCTGCAGCGTGAGTTCTGCCGTGGTGCTTGAGCTCTCGATATCGCTGCACGCCTGGTCTGCCAGAAAATCGATCCGCTGAATGCCATCGTCATGAGCGTGGCTGATTTCGCCAGCGGTGATTCCGTACTGCTGCGCCATGTAATTGGCCACGCGATTGGCTTCGCCAACGAAACCTTCTTGTGAGCGGCGCGCTTCGCTAGCCAGATCGCGATATGCGCGCTGGGCGCTACTGCGCGCGCCGATCATTGCTTGCGCTTCGCGCTCTTGATCGGCGGGGCCTTTTGGCTTTGGATGGTCCTCCTGCTTGCCTTTTTTCTTTGCTTCCTTTTTGCCCGCAGGCTTTTCAGGCGCGCGCGCAGCAGCGGCGCCATGAGCTTTGCCCGCATCCGCCAATGCGTCCTGCGGCAACTCGGTCGGTGCGCGCCATTCCGAGTCGAGTGGTTGCACGTCGATGCTGAGAGGAATATCGAGTTCGGTAGATTCGACTGCTGCGAGTGCATCTTGCTGTTCGAGATCCGCTGCGCTGTCCTCGCTGTCGAGATCGGGCTCAGCGGCGCCCGCGGCACCATGCGGCGCACCATGCGCACCGCCGCCATGCGCGGCTTGACGCCCGCCGCGACCATCGCGTTGCGCGCCTTCAGCGGATTGCTTGTCATGGGGATCGCGAGGCTTGGCGCCGGCTGAACCTGCCGGCCCACCTGCTCGTTTATCGCCGAGCGCCGCGCCGGGATGTGCGGGATCCGCCGCGGCACCATCGCCATGCGCTGCGGCATGATCGCCTCGCGCGGCAGCACGTTCGCCCAATTGCCGAGGATCGGGAAAACTCATTGGCGACCGTGCGACAAGTGTCATTCCCGCATGCCGCGGTTGTGTACGCTGCGTCATGACTTGACCCATGCGCATGCGCAACACAGCGGAGATATCACGCCGTGCGGACGACGAACTGTCATCGGCTTCCATCGATGACGACATCATGGACGTGCTGGACAATGTATCGGCGGGTAGTTGGTCGAAAACCGAACCGCGTGCCAGCATTGACGACGCATTGTCCGACTGCAACAGATTCGGCTGTGGCGGCGGCGCCGTTAAACCTTGCGCAGGCTGGCCGTGTGCGTAGCGGGGCAATCCATCTGCAGTCGATGCGTCGCCATGTATGCCTCTGGCATTGGCGTCGCGGCTGTCGTGACTATCATGTCGACCGGATGCATCTGCGCGCGATCGCGATCGCGCAGTATGGCTGTCCGATTCACTCGCGTCGCTCCGTCGCCGGATCACTGTCCGCGTCATTTGTTCAGCTCGTGCCTACGCTCGAAAACAATGCCGATGGCATTTGCTTGCCGAGTTTGCGATATTCTGCCGACAATGCCTGCGCCAAGTCGTCCGCGCGGATCATGCCGCGTCCGGCAATCGCTTTTGCGGCCAGCGTTACGTTGCGAATGTGTCCGCCTGCCAGGTCGCAGCCTGCGGCGAGACGATTGAGTTGCGTTGGCGCCAGCGCGTGCATTTCACCCAGATGCGCAAGCCACAATGCGCGCCGCTCTTCCGGACCCGGCGCGGGAAACTCCAGGATTGCATCGAGCCGCCGTGTGAATGCCGTATCGAAGCGGCTGCGGCTGTTGCTGGTGAGTAAAACGATACCGTCGAAGGACTCGATGCGTTGCAGAAGATAATTCGTTTGCTGATTGGCAAAGCGATCGTTCGAATCTTTGACGTCGGTTCTTTTGCCGAACATCGCATCGGCCTCGTCGAATAACAGCACGACTTCCGCATGCTCCGCGCGCGCAAAGAGTTCACCGAGATTTTTTTCCGTTTCGCCAATGTATTTGCTGCTGATCGCAGCGATGTCAACGCGATACAGCGGCATGCCAAGACGCGTGGCGAGCCAACTCGCAGACAAGGTTTTGCCCGTACCCGAGGGTCCCACCATCAACGCGCGGACACCGGGCCGATAACGCGCACGCGCTGACGGGCCGAGATCGTCGGCCAAGCCGTCGCGCGCCAGACAGCGTGCCGACAGCGCCTCCAACTCGCGTCGCAATGCAGGAGGCAGCACGAGCGCATCATCGAATACATCTTCGGGCAACGCTTCCGCCAGCGAACCCAGATCGCCGCAAGAAGAACTGCGCGCTGCATGAGCCACATGTGCGGCATTGAGCGCCGAGTCGCCGCGCAACAGACGCTGTGCATCTGCTGCGCGCGCCAACGTATGGATGCGCGCACTGGCATGACGGTGGGATAATCCGAGCGCGCGCGACAATTCCTCATCGCTGCCAGCGGCCTGCCACAAGAGCGTTCTTTCCGCCGCGCAGGGGATCGGCACTCGCCAGTCCGTTATGGTGTCGCCTGCCAGTTCCCAGCTCCCATCGGGTCCGCTAGCAACAATGCATGGGCCGCGATAGCCGATCAACTCTGGCAGCTTGCGCCGTTCGCCCGCTGAAAGCTCGGCGCAGAAAACGGGCAAGGCTTTGTGCACAATTAACCACGGCCCCAGTCCAGCCGGCACATCGCTCTGAATGAACACTGGACGCAAGCAAAGAGCGCTCGCAATTTCGCTGGCTGCCGTGCGCGCCTCGCGTGGATGCCCGCTTCGCACAACCAGCGCGGGCATGCCATTGGCAAGCGCGTGCGCGCGTAAGGATGCTTCGCGCTGCAATGACGGCGGCAACATTCCATCGGCATATGCCTGAAAATCGATGCCGGGCCACGTGCCTTCGGCACCCGTCAATGCCAGCACTAGCGGCAACGGGACACTGAGCACGGCGTCCGGCAATGCGCGGCCACGCAACTCGATACGTAACAGGCCGCTAGCAACGGCAATGCCATCGAGCAGTAGCGCAAGCGACTCGGTCATCGTGCGGCCGTGCGCCGCATCCAGGCAGGCCACTAGTCCAGCCGTGGGATAGACCTCGCGGTTAGGTGCCTGCAACCACGAGAGCGCCCGTCCGGCGATAAGATCCGTGTCGGCAGCAAGCGCCAATCCGACCGCCAGCAATTCAGTCGAGGATAATTCCATTGCGCTGGCCAGTTGATGCAAGCGCACGTCGTCTGGCGGCGGCGATTTATGCCAATTGGCTATGCTCTGCGCTAAATCGAATGTGCCAAGTGGCACCGCTTCTCGTTGTGCGTGCAACCACAGTGCTTCTGCCGCTGCACCTTCTTCGACAGTTGCCGGGGCCAACTGCGCGAGCGCCAATGCGACCAGACTCGGCGTGTCCTTCAGAACAGGATATGAAAACTCTGGCGCGTTCATTACTGTCCTTCCTGGCCGTAGTAAAAACTCACGACTCGTCCGTACCAAGGCAACCATCCGGGATCGAAATCCAGGCCGCTGCGCCGCACGCGCACATCGACATCGCTCATACGGAAAAATGCATCGGCATGTGTCGGCGTCAAACGAATGGAAGCGGGTCGCATGACTAGACTCGCAATGCCGATACCACCAAGCCTGCGCAGCCAGCGGCGGCAAACCGTCAGCCACACTTGCGCCAACTCGTCGGCGGTTTGTGCGCACTCCAGCGACATGACAATGTTCTTTTCGGAGCCGCACGGCGATCGATTGAGCCGAGGGTCCTGCCAGACTGCGGGCGCAGTCAACGTCAAGCCCTCCAGGGAATTTGCCGCGACAACGTGCGTGAAGCTCCACGCGACGTCCTCGGCTGGCGCATGTAAACACGTGAGGATTTGCGCCAACATCCGCGCAACGATCTCTGCCGACAGACTCGACGGCAATGTTTCCGCCCACTGCGGATAGCCAATTCTTTGCAGAGCCGATAGCAGAAACAATAAGCCGCCGCATGCGGTCGGCGCCGCGTCGAGAAGAGTCCAGCCTTGCAGAGGTTCGGATTGCTCGGCGCCGGATTCTTCTCGCGTTTCCAAATATTCGAGGGCGTCATCAGACGGCGATTTTGGCGACGCCTCGCGAACGACGGACCGAACAATTCCCATGTCATTATCTTCTTGCTTGGACGAAGGCGCGTCGTCGCTGCGCAGACGCTTTTTCCTCTTGGCATCGATATTCGTCCGAGCTGGCGTCACGTGCTTGGCGGCGACAAGTTCATGCGCCAAGCGCACACGCTTCGGCGCAAAACCGCCGGCGAACGCCAAGGTTTGCAACCAGAGAGGGAAGCTTGTTAATTCATGGTGAACGTCTTCAGCAAGATTGACGGTTTGATGATCGTCGCTTGTTCTGGAACGTGAGAGCGTCGAGGGCGATTTGCCTGTCGTTTCCAACGTCGGGGGCAATTGCGAATTGGAACGCATGACGAGTCCTGCAGCACGCACCAATGAACTTCCCTCTGTCGGTCCTAGTGCGGCGACAAGCATGGACGCCGCGCCAGCGGACGTCAGACGCGCGACCCACGCCGGTAAGGCGGTGGGTGCTTCAATAAGCGCTGCGAGCGCCAAAGCGATGCGACGCAGATTTTCTATCGGCGTTTCGAGAGGCTTGAGCTCGGGGGCTGCCAATTTCCAATACCAGCTTGTGACGGACGCATCGGCAGCAAGCCGCAACGCGAGCTCGATGCGCACCTCCAGCGCATCGCGAAAAAAAACGTAATCGGCTTCATTTGCTGACGGATCGACTCCGTGAACCCACGCTCCACCCACGGCCGCGACACGTTGTTCCAGCAACAAGGCTAAGGTTTGCGATGACACGCCAGGAGATATGCGGCCAAGGTACAAACGCCTTACGAGTAAGACGCGAGCGCCGACATCGGGCAAAGTCGCACAGCGCATTGCGTCTTCCAGTTGCCGCGCGGCGTGACGTACTTCGGATTCGTTGTCTGCGCGCAAACGCAAATGGCGAACAACACGATCCGATGCACCCATGGCGGCACTCAGGCAAACAATGACTTCGTCATGGAGGTTCTGACGGGTGTCAGGCTGACCGCCGCCGCGTCGCTGTACTGCACGCGCACATCGTCGCCCAGATCGACTTTCGCCGCACTGGTCTGGATGACGCGAGCAGAGACTTCGGCATTGCCGATGTCTTCCACCAATGCACGCGCTACGACGCTGCCGCCGCGATACATCAACGCCTGCATGCCCACGCGCAGGCGCGTCGGATCGATCACCGTCAGCGGCAAGCGCACGCCCGTTTGCACGCCCGTCACGGGTTGCTTCATGCGGCCTGCGATGATGCGATCGACCGGCGCGTGACTGGCCAGCAGCAGACACATGCGCACCACATCGTTGATCAGCGATTCGGCCGAAGCTTGATTCGGATCGATCTGCGCGAATAGCCAATCGACATAGGACTGCATCTGACGGCGGTCGACGTAGTCGATCTCCGACCAGCGCGCAAGGCTGCCGAGGTTGCGCAAGTTGGGCGCGGCGTCGAACTCCGATAAAGTCTCGGCCCAGTCGAGACGAATAGCCGGCAGCACGCCGGAGAACTCGGCATGTAAACAAGCGGCAATGCGGCTCATCTGGTTGAACGCGTTGGCGGCGTCGGTCGCGACCTGCCCGCGTCCGTGCGCACCATCGATCAGGTCGCCGAGCGATACGAGTTGCACAGCGGTGCTGCGCACGCCTTGCCAGGTGGCCGTCGCAAGACTAGCGATATTCAAACTTTGCACAGCAGTCACGCGCGGACTCAGCAGATCGCTCTGCCGCGCCGTTACGCGTGCAATCGCCGTGGCAATCGTATCTTGCGTAGCCGGTGCAACCGCGACGGGCAGCATGGCTTTCATCTGCGTGCGGATTTGTGCGCTTTGCAGCGTCTTTATGAGCAGATTCGGTTTGTCCAGCTGATCGATGAGCTTGGGTATGTCGACGAACCAGTTGGAAGGCGCTTCTCGAATCACTTGCAGCATGTCTTGCAAGTCATCCGGAATATCGCTGTGATCCATCAGGCAAGTCGGCACCGGCGGCGCTATTAGGGCTGGATCGAGATCGCGGCGAGGCGCGGTCAAAAGGTTGTCCACCTCGCGCGGGCGTACGAATGCCAGGAAGCGCACTTGCTCGGCCAACACTTTTGCGCGCTGGTCGTTGATACCGTTAATGCGATCCGTTTCTTCGGCGAGCAGAGCCTGCGCCACGCTGACGTCATGACGTGCTTCGGCAAGACTGTCGGCAACGGCGGCAATGCGCGACTGTATGCTATTTGCATCGTTCTGCACGCCGGTGAGTATACTTTGACAGGCGCTGATGGCATCGCGATACAGCTTGATGCGCCCTTCCATCTGGCGCATCAACGCAACCACGTGGTCGGACAGATCGGAGCTGTCGGAGAAGTAACTGGATTCGTCGGGATCGGTCGCGCGTGCCGGCGCCACGAGCAGCGCAGGCAGTATCGTCGCGCGGATAGTCGGATTGATGAAATCGGCGAAAGGCCGTGTGCGTGTCGTGTTATTGGCGCCCAAGAAAGTATCGCCTTCGAGACCATTCAACACCACGCCGTCGAACAGTCCCGGCGTCACGCCACTGTCGGCCAGACGTAGATCGTCGGCCAGTTGGAGCAGCAATGTGACAGCGTCATAACGCGAAGCGGTTGCGTAATCTGCCGCTTCCTTGGCCGCAGGATCTTCCAGGCGCTGTGCGATAGCCGTCGTGCGCACAAAGGTGTTGCCGATCACCGGCGCGGCATTAGTGACTTCGTAAGAGGTACCCAGCTTACTGACGATAGGTGTGATAGCCGTCTTGCTGGCCAGCAATTGAGCAGCGCTGAATTGCGTTTCACTGGCGAGGTTCAAAGTCGGTGCGACAAAGTTGTTCTGTCCGCTCAAAGTGATTGTGCTGATATTGCTTATGCCCGATTTGGTGATGCCGAGGTTGCTCTGCACTTTCGCCGCCTTCGGCGCAGCCGCTTTCGGCGCGGCACTCTGGGGGCTTGCAACCATCGCATTGAATGTCGCGGCTGGCGCTTTGAGGTTGGCGAGAAACGTATCGATCTGGGCAGATGACGCTACGGCACTATCGGTTTGCGCGATGGTGGCCAGCGCCGGCGACACGGCCAGACGCGTCGCGGCCGTATTGCCCTGCATAAGCTGGCGTATGCGATAGACATCCGTCTGCACTTTGACGAAACCGTGATCGACGATATCGTCGGCGCGGTCGGCGCGTGCCGTCAGATAGTCGATAAAGCCTTGCAGACCCAGCTCGGGCAATTGCGAACGTTCCTGGCCGGACAAACTGGCAAGCGCGGGATCGTCGATGAGTTCTGCCAATGCTTCGACCTGGCCGACACGGCTCGCCGGTGTCGGCGCATACAGATCGCGTGGTGCGAGGAAATTCCATATGCCAGTGGGATGCGCGCCGGAGGGTAGTCCGCCCGCCAGCCATTCGCGCTCAGCGCTACCCGCTGCGGCACCCACGGCACCGGCCGAACCGAACGCCGCGCAGCCATCGAATAAGGTGAATGCCATGCCATTCAACGACGCAGGTCCTAGACCCACGCTGCTCGCGGGCAGTTCTAACCGCACCCAGCCACCCGGATCGGGCAAATCGTCCACACGCAAACGCGATACAGTGCCGCTCGTTCCCCAGTCGATCAAATCGGAGCCCCAGAAGGCGCGATGCTCCCAATCCGTCGTATGCCACTGCAGCATGATTTCGCGCGGCGGATTGTTCGGATCCAGATACACCCAGCAATACAGATGTTCGGTGGCAGCCACTGCAAATGGCGCGGCGCTATCGAAGAAATGTTGATGCACACCGCTGGCTATGCCTTCGACATGCGCGCCGCCCGTGGGTACGCTGTCCACCGTAATCGGAACCACGCTATACGGATCTTCGAACGGCATATATAAATCGTTATTGGTGATGAAGTCCCACGCTTCGTCACCC
>DASUGV010000323.1:0-3376 GCA_036273835.1 Rhodocyclaceae bacterium | reverse complement strand
CACGCGGGGGCGGTTGAAGCAGCAGATGTGTGTACTGAAGGTCACATTTCTGGTTTTTGGCGCCTTGGCACTTATCCCAGGGATCTGGGCAATTTGCAGTGTCGTCGCTCGGTATCAGAAACATGTCATTGCGTTTCCTTTACTTGAAGCTATTTCAAGATTCGGGCTCTTCAAATAAGTCGTTGAAACCTCCGCCGTCCCCAACTGGAGACAATCAGCTCATTGTTGGAGTGTGGTCTCCTTTCAACCTTTGTTCGCTGCCAGCATAATTTATCTCAATTGCGTCGACACGATTCCAGCACGTAGCCGAACATCTTAGAAATGTCTTTGGACGCCTAAGTGTGCACATGTAAATGCGGGCAGCGCATGCCCAATGGGGGTAACTGTGGGGGTAATGCTAGAAGACAGCCATCCTCATAGTGAGCACTGATAATAGTCTTCAGGCATAGTTCGGAAGACACCGCCCCGCCAGATGAGCCAAATATTTAGCTTCGCGCCGTAAAAACAGAATGCGGTCGCGATGCCTAAGCAGACATGCGTAATGAATATCTTCCAGTGAACTGGACTTTAGACCCGTCTAATAGTATCGCCGCGCTCAACCGAAGGGCCGTTGTCTCATCCATTTGGTGACGATCCATTTTTCGCCGGAGACTACCGGTTTGCCGCCATGCAAGCTCAATGGATCGACGTGCCCTTGAGCATTACAGTACAGGAAGTACACGGCAGCGCCTTTGCGGGGACATACCGAGATGCCTGCATCGGGGAAAAACGTTTCGCCGCCCTCCTCGACATCGTTGAGGTAGGTAATCAGCGTACTGACACGCTGCCCGCCTACTGCCATGCGCTTTTGGCTGCCGGGATTTTGTGGCGGGAAATAATCGAAATGCGGGTGGTATTGTTGGCCAAGGTTGTAATGAAGGATCGCTAAGCCTTCTCCGTTTTCGATGGGACAGTTCATCAACTTGGCGATGCGCTGCTCGATACGAGTGATGAACTCATCCTCGCAACGGCGAAAGGACATGCCTTCGCTGATGCGATGGCCCGTAACCTCCAGCTTGCCGGTGACAGGATCGACCGTGGACGATGGTTTGAGTCTTGGTCGCGAAAGCTTGATGAGCGTGTCGCATTCTTCATCCGACAGCACGTTGTTGAAAACAATGACGCAGGGCCTGTCGATGCGTGTCTCTACTGTGACGACTCTATCTCCAACGTCGATTCGATTGCCTGCCGCGACCGGTATGACATCGTTCTGATACGTACTGACCGGTCGGCCCGCGGAAGGAAATGGAGGAACGTAAGCCGTTTTCGGTGTAGGGATGGCGGACGGCATACTCGGCGAAATCGCCTGTGTCACCACGAAGGTTGCGGTCGCGGCATCGAAGCCCGCACTGATCATTGCCTTGATCATGGCATCCGGCGACGTGCGGCGCTGGATGTTTGCCCTCAGCCAGTTGCTCCACTCCGTACCAAGTTCGATCATGAAAAGACCTTCGATTTACTCGTAAATTATGCAGCGAAAGCACTCTGCCAGCCTTACGAGAAATCTATCATCTTTCAACCTCCCGCCCGCTCGCGCCTGAACATCCGAGTGCAAATTTATTGCGCCCATCGGGTCCTAATCGAGCAGCTCGGCAAACTTCAGTTCGTTCAAGGGCGGATAGAGTTGCAGCGAACGCGCCGCGCCCATGTTGATGAGCAGAGAGAATCTTTGCAATGTTTCAATCGGTATGTCATTGGCATTTTGCTTCTTGAGCAATATCTGCTCGGCCTTGTAGGCTGCAAAAGTGCCCGCGTTATAGTAATTGGACACTAAGCCGACCAACGCACCATTGCTGCGTATAGGAGCCTCGGTGGCAGAGATGACGGGAATACCGGCCGTGGTAGCGGGCGCAACGATCAGCGTGGCCTGCTGGATCAAGGACGAGTCCGATGGCAGATAGATAAAATCCACCTTGGCAGCGATGACCTTTTGCGTTGCTTCGACGATGGCCTGCGGTGTGGGTTTCTCACCCTTGGCAACGTCGAGACCCTCAGCCACCAGCTCGAAACCAAATTGCTTGCTGGCGTTGCGTAGATCCTGGATCGCCAGCGTCGAATTGGCTTCCTGCGGATTGAAAACCGCTCCTAGCCGCGTCACCCGCTTGAAATGCTCCATCAGGGCGAGCTGCGCCGGCATGGGCACGAGGTGGGAGACGCCCGTGAGGTTGCGGTTGGAACCCTGCATGACCTTCGTCAGATTGGCCCCCACCGGATCGGCCACGATGTTAAATACCACTGGAATATCGGTGATGTTGCGAGCAGGATCGATCTTGCCTACTTCACCCACGACATCGGCCGTCACGGTCGTGCCAAACGTGTAGATGAGATCGGGTCTAATCCGTTTGGCTTCGGTGACGAAATCGGCAATTTTCGATTCGTCTCCGCCCGCATCGCGAACCAGGAAATCGACAGGCAAACGACCCTTGAGATACTCCATGAAACCGCGTTCGGCATCGGTCACACCACGGTACAGCATTAGCATGACAGTGTAATTATGCGCCTGCGCCACAGCCGGCAGTGCAAGTGCGGCGCAACACATCAGACAGAGAAATGGCCGCATGATCCGAGACATGATCATCGTCCCTCCCGCACTGCCAAGACAGGCCGACGCTCGAAGCGCATGAAGAGCACGGAGAATATCGTCGTGGTCACGAGCGTCAGCACCGCTACACCGATGAATGCGCCCTGAAAGCCGAATTTGGCGATCAAGATGCTGGCAATGATCGGGCCCGAAACATTTCCCAAGCGCTCGATGAGCCGGAAGATGCCCGTCGTCGTAGCCTGCCCCATTTGATCCACGGCATCGTGACAATGATCGCCGACAAGGGCCAGTTGCGGCGATACGCCAATGGCATGCGCAATGCCTAGGCACGTGATGCCGACAAGCACGCCCAGCGCGCCGCTGTTCAGCCCTGTGACGAGCATGCCGATTGCAGACGCAATGCCGCCCAATGTGACAAACCAGCGGCGATGGCCGAATGTGTCCGCCAGTTTGGCAATATGCGAAGACAATAAAATAATTGCGAGCCCATACACCATCATGATGCGGCCAATGTCGGACTGCGAAGTACCCATGGTTTTAAGGTACAGCGGCACGGAATAATACAGAAAGCCGGTCAACGCAATTTTGGAAGGAACAGCAGCAAGCAGTGTGATGGCCGCAAACGGTTTGTGCTGCAACAAGGACCATATCTGCTGCATGCCCAGACGTTTGACAGCCGTCGCAGCATCCTTCTTCTTGCTGGAGAGAAAGCGCATCACGAACAGAGATGCCAAGCCCGACAGCACAGCCGACACCAAGAAGGTGCTGTTGTAACCCAGGCGGTCCGCAAGAATG
>DASUGV010000322.1:0-3770 GCA_036273835.1 Rhodocyclaceae bacterium | reverse complement strand
GGTCTGTTCGATAACACACACTGCGCTATGACGCCATGCGTGGCGGACCTTTGACGTGTCGACTTTCGGCTACTGCTTCAGCTCTGCCCGGTCACGGAAGTAGGTCAGCGCTTCGGGATTGGCGAGCGCCTCGATGTTCTTGACGCTTTGTCCGTGCACGACCGCACGCACGGCTAGTTCCACAATCTTGCCGCTCTTGGTGCGCGGGATGTCGGGCACTTGCAGAATGCATGCGGGCACGTGGCGAGGACTGGCGTTTTCGCGGATGGTCTGCTTGATGCGTTTGGTGAGGCTTTCGTCCAGCGCAACGCCTTCGCGCAGACGCACAAACAGCACTACGCGAACGTCATTTTCGTAATCCTGGCCGATGACGATGGCTTCGAGCACCTCAGGTAATTTTTCGACCTGACGATAAATTTCCGCCGTGCCGATGCGCACGCCGCCGGGATTGAGCGTGGCGTCGGAACGGCCGTAGATGATGACGCCACCATGAGCCGTTTCTTCGGCCCAGTCGCCATGACACCAAACGTTGGGAAAGCGCTCGAAATAGGCGGCGTGATAACGCGCTCCGTCGGCGTCGTTCCAGAATGCAATTGGCATACACGGAAAAGATTTGGCGCATACTAGCTCGCCCTTTTCGCCCACGATGGGCCTGCCGTCGTCGTCGAAAATTTCGACATCCAGTCCAAGTCCCTTGCATTGCAATTCGCCGCGCCACACGGCGCCGTTAGGATTGCCAAGCGCGAAACAGGAGACGATATCGGTGCCACCCGACACGGAAGACAGGCAGACGTCGCGTTTGATGTCGCGATAGACGTAGTCGAAACCTTCGGGCGACAAGGGACTGCCTGTAGACAGAATGGCACGCAGCGGCGCGAGGTCATGCGTCTCGATGGGTTTAAGGCCCAGCTTGGCGGCGGCGTCGAGATACTTGGCCGAGGTGCCGAACAGCGTGCACGATTCGTCGCGCGCGAAATCCCACAAGATGCTGCCGTGTCCGGCAAACGGCGAGCCATCGTAGAGCAGCAGTGTGGCCTCCGAAGCGAGCGCGGAGACGAGCCAGTTCCACATCATCCAGCCGCAGGTCGTGAAGTAGAAGACGCGATCTCCGGCGCGAATATCGCTATGGAGCTGATGTTCTTTGAGATGTTGCAGCAACGTGCCGCCCGCGCCATGCACGATGCATTTCGGCGCGCCCGTGGTACCGGAAGAAAACAGGATGTAGAGCGGCGCCTCGAACGGCATGTCGACGAAGTCGATGGCATAGACGTCGCGATAGCCCGCGATGAAATCCGCCCACATGACGCCGTTGCGTATGTCATTAACATTATGCGTAGCGTGAATGTAAGGAACGATCACGGTGTCCGTCACAGATGGCAGTTGCGCAACGATCTCCGCGATACGCATCATCGCATCGATGCGCTTGCCGTTGTAGTGCGCGCCGTCGGCCGCGATCAGGACTTTGGGTTCGATCTGTCCGAAGCGGTCGAGCACGCCCTGCACGCCGAAATCCGGCGAGGCGGACGAGAAGATCGCGCCGAGGCTGGCCGTTGCGAGCATGGCGATGACGGTCTCCGGCATGTTGGGCATATAGGCTGCGACGCGATCGCCCGGCCCCACGCCCGCATCGCGCAAAGCTGCAGCCATGCGCGCGACTTCGCGATACAACTCGGCGTGGGTGATACGCCTCTGCACTTCTTCCTCGCCGCGAAAGACGATTGCTTCGCTGTCATGCTGACTACGCAACAAGTTGCGCGCGAAGTTAAGCTTGGCATCCGGAAACCATCGCGTGCCGGGCATCTTGTCGCCGTCGATCAAGACGCGCTCGCCCTTGTCGCCGATCACACCGCAGAAGTCCCACAGCACGGACCAGAAATCTTCGCGCTGCGTGACGGACCATCGATGCAGAGCGGGGTAGCCGTTCAGTTTCAAGGCATAACGCTGTTCGACGAATTGGACGAACGCAGTCAAGCGCGTGCGCGCAACGCGGGCGGGATCGGGCTGCCAGAGAGGTCCAGTATCGGAAGGCTGTTCGCGCATTTGCATGCTCCGGATCGAGTGCAGGTGAGTAACTCCACCTGAATACATTATCAATGTAGTTTAAAAATGGCCCGGTAAAACGTGGCGAAGACAAGTCATAACCTCGACACATCGGAGGATAAGCAAAGAAAGACGCCACACAATCAGCCTATCAGGCGAAAATGGTGGTTTCGCTCAACCGAAGCTGGAGAGACCCAAAATAATGGAACGCGAATCCATGGCATTCGATGTGCTGATCGTTGGCGGCGGCCCCTCCGGGTTGGCCGCTGCGATCAGGCTCAAACAATTGGCGCAAGAAGCTGGACGCGAACTCTCGGTATGCCTGATCGAAAAAGGCAGCGAGATCGGCGCGCACATTTTATCGGGCGCCGTCATCGATCCGCGCGCGCTGACCGAATTGCTACCGGATTGGAAAGCGGATGGCGCGCCGCTGCACACGCAGGTGAGCGAAGACCGCTTCCTGTTCCTGACCAAGAACGGTGGCTGGCAAGTGCCGGAAGCGCTCTTGCCGGAATGCTTCAAGAATCGCGGTAACTTCATCGCCAGCCTCGGCCAATTATGCCGTTGGCTTGGCGCGCAAGCCGAAGCCCTTGGCGTGGAAATTTACGCGGGCTTCGCGGGCGCCGAGGTTCTCTACGATGAGAACGAAAAAGTAAAAGGCGTCATCACCGGCGACATGGGCGTGCAACGCGACGGCACGCCCGGCCCCAACTATCAACCTGGGATGGAATTGCACGCCGCTTACACGCTGTTTGCGGAAGGTTGCCGCGGCAATCTCGGCAAACAACTCGAAGCGAAATTCAATTTGCGCGAAGACGCCGATCCGCAAACATATGGCATCGGCATAAAGGAATTATGGGAAGTTCCGGCGGCCAATCACCAACCGGGACTAGTGGTGCACAGCGCGGGCTGGCCGCTGCCCTCCGACACATATGGCGGATCGTTCCTCTATCACTATGGCGACAATCGCGTCTCCGTCGGTACCATTGTCGGACTGAACTACTCCAATCCTTATCTGTCGCCTTTCGAAGAATTCCAACGGTATAAGACGCATCCGAAAATTCGCGGCTTTCTCGAAGGCGGCAAGCGACTCAGTTACGGTGCGCGGGCCATCACCGCGGGCGGTTTGCAATCGCTGCCGAAACTTACCTTTCCAGGTGGTGCATTGATCGGAGACAATGCCGGCTTCCTCAATGCATCTCGCATAAAAGGATCGCATGCCGCCATCAAGTCCGGCATGCTTGCGGCAGATGCGGCCTTCGCCGCGCTGGGCGCGGGCCGCAGCCAGGATGAACTGGCGGCCTACCCCACCGCATTCAAAGAGAGTTGGCTGCACAAAGAGTTGTTCGTTGGACGCAACTTCAAGCCGCTGATGAAGAAAGGTCTGTGGATGGGGTCGGTGCTGTTCGGCATCGACCAGAAAATATTCGGCGGCCACGCGCCTTGGACACTGCACAACACGGCCGATCATACTCAACTTAAACAAGCAGCCGAGTGCCTGCCCATTCTCTATCCGAAACCCGATGGCATATTGAGTTTCGACCGGCTTTCCTCAGTGTTCGTTTCCAACACCCATCACGAGGAAAACCAGCCATGCCATTTGCAACTCGGCGATCCAATACGTGCGATTGGCATTAACTACGAACAGTACAATTCACCCGAGCAGCGCTATTGTCCAGCGGGCGTGTACGAGATCGTGCGAGAAGGCGAACATCATTCACCGCGCTTGC
>DASUGV010000321.1:0-6029 GCA_036273835.1 Rhodocyclaceae bacterium | reverse complement strand
TTTTGGCTCGTCTTTTCAAACAGCAACGCGTGAGCACCCTATGTCACCCACCACACCCAATATGCCATCCGCGTCATCACTCTCGATGCCAACGTCATCGCAGCCTTGTACGACGGAAGCGTAGGGCGGATACCCGAAGGGTGATCCGCCGGATGTTTTACGTTCGACCCAATCGCCATGTGTATCAAGGCTGCCGCCTTGCGGCGGCTGGCGGAACGCCCGGTGGGCTTCCGCCCTACACCCAATATGCTGTCCGCGTCATCACACGTGATGCCAATGTCATCGCAGTCTTGATCGGTGCAGGCAACTCCGCAGCGCCCAAGCTCATTGCTGTTTCGGCGTGACCCACTTCATCCGCTTTCATCTGATCGAGGATCGCACGTGAGCGCGCGTCGTCTTGCGGGACTTGACCAAGATGATCGGCAAGATGCGCTTCGACCTGACGTTCGGTTTCGGCGAGGAAGCCGAGATTCCATTTGTCGCCTGCGATACCGGCCGCAACACCGATACTCAGCGCGCCGAGATACCACAATGGATTGAGCAGGCTGGTACGGCCGCCTAACTCGTCGATGCGTTGTGCGGTCCATGCGAGATGCTCGGTCTCTTCGCGTGCGGCCTGTTGCAGCGAATCGCGCAGCGCGAGATCGCGCGAGGTGAGCGACTGACCCTGATAGAGCGCCTGCGCGCAAATTTCGCCGACATGATTGACGCGCATGAGCGCAGCGACGTGGCGCTTGTCGGCATCAGACAATTCGGCTTCCGGTAACGCGTCACCGGGCACCGGACGCGTGCTGCGTGCGGGCGCGGCGAGCGTGCGCAGGATTTTGTCGAACTCGGTGATGGCGTGATCCAGCATCAGTGACTCTCTTGTTGTCCCAGTACAGGCGCGGTCACCGAGACGCTCTCGAATACAGCAGATGGCGCATCGTCTTTTTCGTAACTGACAGGACGATTCTGAAAACCACTCGCAAACAGAATTGCACCGAGTTCGTTGAGCGCCTGCCGATACACGCCGCGCTTGAATTCGATGACGTTCTCCAGCGGTACCCAATATTCGGCCCAACGCCAAGCGTCGAATTCGGGATGGCCGCTGGCACGCAAGCTGACGTCGGTATCGCGCCCTGCCATGCGTAGCAGGAACCAGATTTGTTTCTGGCCGCGATAGGAACTACGCCATTCGCGTTTGACCCAATGCTTCGGCACGTCGTAATGCAACCAGCTACGGGTACGGCCGAGCACTTTGACGTGCTCTGCGCGCAATCCGACTTCTTCATGCAGTTCGCGGTACATGGCCTGCTCGGGAGATTCGCCGTGCTTGATGCCGCCTTGCGGGAACTGCCAGGAATGTTCGCGGATGCGCTTGCCCCAAAACACCTCGTTGCGTGCGTTAACAATAACGATGCCGACATTGGGCCGATAGCCGTCTCTGTCGAGCATGATGTATCACCTAAAAATACATGGACTGGTATGGATTCTTCCACAGTTACGCCGGCATGAAAACCGGCTTAGCGGCAGAAGGTCGTGTTAATTCCACGCTCGGTTACAATCGCGAGCTTCAAAGCCTCGAATTCATAGACTTTAAACATGCGCGCCAGCCAATTTTTTATCTCCACCCAGAAGGAAGCCCCCTCCGACGCCGAGATCGTCAGCCACAAGTTGATGATGCGTGCGGGACTCATCAAAAAGGTCTCGGCAGGCATCTACAATTATATGCCGATGGGATTACGCGTGATCCGCAAGATCGAGAACATCGTCCGCGAAGAGATGAATCGCGCCGGCGCCATCGAGCTGGCCATGCCCATCGTGCAACCGGCCGAGTTGTGGCAGGAAACAGGGCGTTTCGATGCAATGGGCGCGGAACTGTTGCGGATGAAAGACCGGCATGGCCGCGACTTCGTCATCCAGCCGACGTCGGAAGAAGTCGTTACCGATATCGTGCGACAAGAGATCCGCAGCTATCGCCAGTTGCCGAAAAACTTTTATCAGATTCAAACCAAGTTCCGCGACGAGCGCCGTCCACGCTTCGGCATCATGCGCGGACGCGAGTTCACAATGAAGGATGCATATTCCTTCCACACCAGCTTCGAGGATTTGCAGCGCGAATACCAGAACATGTTCGGCGCCTATACACGCATCTTCACGCGTCTGGGCTTGCAATTCCGTGCGGTCGCGGCGGACACCGGCGCGATCGGCGGCACGGGCTCGCATGAATTCCACGTCATCGCCGAGACGGGCGAGGACAGCATCGCTTATAACCCGAACTCCGATTACGCTGCCAATGTGGAATTGGCCGAAGCGCTCGCGCCAACGGCTACGCGCCCCGCTCCGCAAACCGCGCTAACGAAGATTCATACGCCAGGCATCAGGACCATCGAACAACTGGCCAGCAGCCTCAAGATATCTGCCACGCAAACCGTCAAAGCTATTGTGGTCGATGGTGATAGCGGCGAGCCGGTCTTGCTGATACTGCGTGGTGATCACGATCTAAATGAAATCAAGGCCAGCAAATTGAAGGGCGTATTTTTACCGCTGCGCTTTTCGTCGGCGGATACCATCAAGCGCGGCTTCGGCGCTGAGCCCGGCTCGCTCGGTCCGATCGGTTTCAAGGGCAAGATCGTGATGGACCGTGCCGTCATGGCAATGGCGGATTTTGTCATCGGTGCGAATGAAAGCGACTATCACTTCACGGGCGCAAATATCGGGCGCGACTTTCCCGAGTGCGAAGTCGCCGACATTCGCAATGTTGTAGAGGGAGATCCCTCGCCTGATGGCAACGGCATATTGGCAATTTGCCGCGGCATCGAAGTCGGTCATATTTTTCAGTTGCGCACTAAATATTCCAATGCCATGGGCTGCAAATTCATCGGCGAGGACGGCAAAGAGCGAATCATGGAAATGGGCTGCTATGGCATCGGTGTTACGCGCATCATGGGCGCGGCCATCGAGCAGAATAACGATGCACGCGGCATTATCTGGCCCGACGCCATTGCGCCTTTCCAGGTGGTGATCGTACCGATGGGCTGGAACAAATCGGAAGCGGTGCGCGCGGCCGCGGGCAAACTGTATTCGGAACTCGCAGCAGCTGGCGTAGAAGTGATTCTGGATGACCGCGATGAGCGCCCCGGTGTCATGTTCGCCGAATGGGAACTGATAGGCGTACCGCACCGGGTGGTGATCGGCGACCGCGGGCTCAAGGAAGGTATTGCAGAATATCAGGGGCGCCGCGATGCGGAGGCTACCAAGCTAGCGCTGGCGGAAATCGGCAGCTTTGTGCAATCCAAACTGGCCAACATGACTACAACATAACCACCACATAACTATCAATTGATGCTCGGATTTTATTCTCCACTGTCATTCGTGCTGCGCGTATCGGGATACGCTGTGCTCGCTTACCTGCTGGCCATGTCTGCGCCAGTGTGGGCCGGTGCGCAGCAACAGGAAATTCTCGCCGCCAGCGTGCAGGCGACGTTGCAGAAAGCGATCAGCGACAGCCCCTCTTCCGAGTCATCGTTCGCGTCGACAGACGAAAGATCGCGCTGGATTACCGAGATGGCGGCGCGGCTCGTCAAGCGCATGCCCGATTCGCGCGAGCGCGTAGATTTTCTGGAAACCGTGCATTACGAAGCCACACGTGCCGGGCTCGATCCGCAACTCGTGCTCGGCCTGATCGAAGTGGAAAGCGGCTTCCATAAATATGCGGTATCGAGCGCCGGCGCACGCGGTTATATGCAGGTGATGCCATTCTGGGTCGCGCAGATCGGCGCCTCGGGTCAAAACCTGTTTCATTTGCGCACAGGTCTGCGTTATGGCTGCACAATCCTGCGTCATTATCTTGACATGGAGCACGGCGACCTCTACCGTGCGTTGGGCCGCTACAATGGCAGCCTTGGCCGCCCCGAGTATCCAAACATGGTACGCGCGGCGTGGGAGAAAAACTGGAGCTACAAGAGCCAGCAGTTAGCCGAATCGGCATCCCCCATAGCAGCCCGATAGGTTTGCCCTTGTCGCTGGTTATTGCTTTTTAATCGTCGCCAAGTTTCTTCATCCACTGGGAATAAATCCTGAACACCGAATGTTCATCGATTGCATCCCAACAACAACGGAGAACACCCATGACCATGAACATCCTGCGTTCCGCTGCCTCGTTCGCCGCAATTCTGGCGCTGGCCGCTTGTAGCTCCATGGGCGCGAAACCGCCAGCGCCGGCCAATGTCGCCGATGGCGTGTTCGTCGATACTCAGGGCATGACGTTATACACTTATGACAAAGACACGGCGGGATCCAACAAGAGCGTATGCAACGGACCCTGCGCAATCAACTGGCCGCCGCTGATGGCCAAAGACACTGACCAGCCCGTGGGCGACTGGACCACCATCACCCGCGACGATGGCAAGAAGCAATGGTCGTACAAAGGCAGACCCATTTACGGTTGGATCAAGGATACCAAGCCGGGTGACAAGACCGGTGAAGGTGTAGGCGGCGCCTGGCATGTAGCCAAGCCTTAATCATTAAATATCATCGCGCAGAACGGTGCGATGATAGACTCAATCGGGAGCATGCCATTGGCATGCTCCTTTTTTATGCGCAGCTAGGTCCTCAATTTAAAATCAATACGACGGCGCTTGCACGAAATTTTCGAAGCGCGTGTACTCGCCAACGAAAGTCATCCGCACCATGCCCGTCGGACCGTTCCGATGCTTGCCGATGATCAATTCGGCCACGCCTTTTTCCTGCGAATCGGGATTGTAGATTTCGTCGCGGTAGATAAACAGAATCAAGTCGGCATCCTGCTCGATGGCGCCTGACTCGCGCAAGTCCGACATAACCGGTCGCTTGTTCGGACGCTGTTCGAGACTCCGATTCAATTGCGAGAGTGCCAGGATCGGCACATTCAATTCCTTGGCCAAGGATTTAACCGAACGCGAAATTTCTGAAAGCTCCGCGGCGCGGTTATCGCTCTGCCTCAATGTCGTCATCAACTGCAGATAATCGATGACAATCAGACCCAACTTGCCGCATTGGCGATACAGCCGCCGCGCGCGAGCGCGCAAATCTGTCGGGTTCAAACCCGGCGTCTCGTCGATAAAAATCGGCGCTTCATGCAAACGTCCTAATGCATACGTGAGCTTCTGCCATTCGTCATCGTTGAGTTTACCGGTGCGCAGCTTGTGTTGATCGAGACGTCCGACTGACGAAATGAAACGCATCGCCAATTGAGTTGCCGGCATTTCCATCGAAAATATCGCGACGGGCTGCATGGTTTCAAGCGCTACGTGCTCCGCGATATTGAGCGCGAATGAAGTCTTGCCCATGCCGGGACGGCCCGCGATGACGATCATGTCGCTTGGTTGCAATCCCGATGTCATACCGTCGAAATCGATCAACCCTGTCGGCACACCCGTGACATCGGCCGGATTGTCGCGATCGTAGAGTTCCTGGATGCGATCGACGACTTGACCCAGCACAGGCTGGATCGGTACAAAGCCCGAGGAATGGCGGCCACCGGCTTCGGCGATTTCGAATATCTTGGCTTCGGCCTCATCCAATATTGTTTTGGCATCCTGGCCGGCGTAAGCCAGCGCACTGGCTGCGATTTCATCGCCGACGCTCACCAGCTTGCGCAGAATGGCGCGCTCGCGAACGATCTCGGCGTATCGACGAATGTTCGCAGCGGATGGCGTGTTGTTGGCGATCTCGCCGAGGTAGGCAAGTCCGCCGACGTGCTGCGCGTCGCCGTTCTTGTCCAATGATTCGTAGACCGTAACGACATCGGCAGGTTTGCCAAGTTCGATAAGCTTGGCAATGTGGTGGAAAATTCTGCGATGCTCGTCGCGATAGAAATCGACTTCGCCGACCAAGTCGCCGATGCGATCCCATGCTGCGTTGTCGAGCAGTAGGCCGCCAATCAGCGACTGCTCAGCCTCGATCGAATGCGGCGGCAGCTTGAGTGCGTTGAATTGCGGATCAACGCCGGCGAACTGTCCGTCCCGTGTGTACTCCATCGCGACAACTCCGTTGAGTAGCATCAG
>DASUGV010000320.1:0-5873 GCA_036273835.1 Rhodocyclaceae bacterium | reverse complement strand
TGGCCGCTGGATTAATGTGTATGTATGCGCCGACACTCGTTGAATTGTTCCGCAATGTGTGGTCCACCGATCAGCAAGGCCACGGCCCCATTATTCTCGCGCTGTGTATCTGGTTGTTTTATCGTAAATGGCCAGCGTTGCTTGCTACTGAAAATAGTCGTCCGTCGCCCTTGTTGGGCTGGCTGTTAATGCTCATCGGCGTTTTGGCTTATGTACTTGGACGCTCGCAAGACATCATCTTTTTTGAAGTCGGATCCGCTATTTGGATCATCGCTGCCATCGTGTTGTTACTACGCGGCAAACGGCAACTCGCCTCGTTGTGGTTCATGCTTTTTTTTATGATCTTCATGATCCCCTTGCCGGGACAGTTTGTGGACGCGCTCACTCAGCCCATGAAGATCGCTGTCTCCATTGTGGCAGAGCAGGTTCTGTATTGGTTCGGCTATCCCATTGCTCGCTCAGGCGTAATTCTGCAAATTGGCCCTTACCAGCTCATGGTTGCCGACGCGTGTGCCGGGCTGCAAACTTTATTTACGCTCGAAGCGCTTGGTTTGTTCTATCTGAACGTTGTTCGGCATAGCTCCGCTGTCCGTAACATTACATTGGCTATTCTGATCATTCCCATTTCTTTTACTGCCAATGTCATACGTGTTATGGCATTGACGTTGATCACGTATTACTTGGGCGATGAAGCCGGTCAAGGTTTTTTGCATGGCTTCGCAGGCATCGTGTTGTTTTCGGTCGCGCTTCTTCTGATCATTAGCGCCGATACGGCATTGCGAGTTGGTTTTGGCGGCCAAAAAACACCCGAGTTGGCGCACAACGGAAAGCAATCATGAGTATTGCCATGCGCAACGCCGTACTTGCGCTGCTCGCCATGATTCTGGCCTGCGGTTTTTCATATGCGCTGACCCCATCAAAGAAGTTGTCGGATGTCGTGCAAAGCATCCAGCTTGAGACGAGCTTACCCAAGCAGTTTGGAGATTGGCGGATGGATGACAACATCATGCAAGTCAGCACTACTCCGGTACAGCAGCAAACGCTGGATGAAACTTATGATCAAGTCATAAGCCGCACTTACGTCAATGGTCAGGGGCGGCGCATCATGTTGTCGATGGCATACGGTAGTGCGCAGACAAAGCAGTTGCGCGCGCATCGGCAGGAGGTTTGTTACGCGGCACAGGGATTCCAGATTACCAATTTGCGACACGACGTAATGCCCCTCGTTACACAGAGCGTGAAAATAACCCGTATGGTGGCAACGCTTGGCCGACGTGTTGAGCCCGTCACTTATTGGTTCACCATGGGCAACGAGGTGGTGCTTAGTTTGTTCGATCGGCAGATCGTACAATTGAAATACGCATTGTCGGGTGTGATCCCCGATGGCTATCTTGTTCGCGTCTCGTCGATCGGAGACGACGAGGCTTCCGAGAACGCACTACAACAGCAATTCTCCGAAGCCTTGATGGCGGCTGTGAGTCCGGATCTTAGGCGCAGACTCATCGGTAGCCTCTGAGAGCCACTCGATTATGGCCGCTTTGTCCGTCCTTACCGGTGTGAAGAATTGGCGTCCGGTACAAGTAGCCGAGCGCGTTTCTTCCAGAATGCAGCGTGACGGTACGTGGCTCGTTATCGGCATACTTGCTCTGGTCATTCCGTTTGCGGTGATCTTGAGCTATGTGGCCACTATTCTCGCTTACGGTCTCAGTTACTACATACTTTATTACGTTGGCATGGCGGTGGCCGTTGTTTTAACGGCGATTTACGTTTTTACGCGTAACGATCCGGCGCGTTTTGCGCTGTATGCTTTATTGCCAGCGATGCCGTTGTGGAATGTCTTTGTGCCGCCAGGACGCTTTGGCGTCTCGGTGTTTGACTGCGTCATGTTCTTTGTGCTGATGGTCGAATGCTGGCGCCGTATATGGAAAACAGATAAACAGGCCTTCAGTTTCTTTCCCAGCCGTTCGCTGTTGTGGATACAACTGTTATGCATTCCAGTGGTTTTGCTATCGCAGTTTCATGGCGTATCAATCTGGACCTTTGTTGAGAATTTCCTGCTCTATCTTTTTTTCCTTTTGTGCTTGCGCGAGTTCAAGACAAAAGAAGGCACCGATCGTCTGCTCTCGTACTTTACCGTTGGCGTGCTTTTGCTTGCCATTGGAGTGGCTATCGAAAAACTGACTGGCTACAATTTCAGTATGCACGGCGTAAACTACAACGCGGTGTCGTTGGGCGAAGGCGCTATTGTCCACCGACCTGCGGGCTTCTTCCAGGATCCCCAGAAAACCGCGCAGTTCATGAGCTGCGCGGGTGTCTTGCTGTTCTCGATTGCACTTGGTGGGCGTTTCATGCGCGGCTCAGTACGTTTGTGCGTCATTGGCGCATTCTTCGCGGCGTTCGCCGCGCTTGTGTTAACACTTTCGCGGAGTTCGCTGATTGCCGGAACCCTAGCGCTTCCGATAGTGTTTATTTTTGGTACGCGCGGCGGAGCACTTGCAAAATTTGGCGTGGGTCTCACGGTGATGCTCGTACTCATTGTGGCGATACTAGTCCCGGCCGACACGCTGATTTCCCTGCTCCCCAGAAATCTTGTCGATCGCTTCGACAATCTGAATGATTCGTTCTATTTCCGCGTACGAGTGTGGCTGGATACGTGGAACATGTTTGCCGACCATCCTTTCAGCGGGATTGGTTTGGGTAGCTTCCGCGATTACCTACTGGCAAACAATAAAGGCATGCGTGGATATTTCGGTATCGGCGGTTTGCGTGGAGCGGCTTATGTGCCCGATCAGCCGGAGAGCGGCTATTTCAAAATTCTCTACGAAGCGGGTGTGCTAGGCTGCACTGCTACGTTGCTACTGGTGGTCGATACCATACGGCGTGCTATGAAAGTATTGCTGTCGCGTACCACGGAGCAATTGGCAAAGGTGGAAGTACTTGGCGCGTTGATCACGGTAATTGTTTTTGGCATTTCATTCACGACGCTTTTCACCACGTCCGATGAGCGTGATGCGGCAATTCTACTGATTCCGCTGGCTATCATCTGGGCACGCTCAATGGCGCTTGAACAAGCGGGCGGCATCGCGCCATTTGCAAAATCATGACGAGCAGTTCCCGAGAGTCGACCACGCAGAGCCGTGGCGTCATGGTCGCCGCTTTCGGTATGGTGTACCAACAAGCGGTGTCTTTTCTATCCGGTTTGATTATCGCTCGCGTTGTTGGCGCAGCGGATTACGGTATCGTTTCGCTGGCGCGCAATATCATGTTGGCAGTTGGCATTTACGCGCGTCTGGGGTTGGATATTGGTTTGCAGCGTTTCATTGGCGAGCCACTTCATGGCAGTATCGAGCAGAGGCAACGATTGACGATCTTGCGAGGATTCCGATTGCTCGCATGCCTCGTCTCGGTAGTTCCATTTGTCATACTTGCCATGGGCTTAGGACCCTGGGTGCAGCAGCATATTTATCGTTACGAAGATTTTTCTTCGGTGCTGCTAGTTACATTTCTTGCGTTGCCCTTTCTGTCCGATGTTGCAGTGCTCGGAGGTGCCTATCGCGGCATGCTTAATCCCGCCCCTCCTATCACCGCTGAATTCATCATTATGCCGACCGTGCGTCTGTTCGCGATAGTCGCGATGTTTGCTTTGGGTATGCGTCTGTGGGCCGTGGTTATAGGTACTTCCCTTGCATCAACAGTGGCATTTGCCTACCTTGCAGTTCGTTTCAAGAAATATCGCCGTGCCCAATCTTGTCCAGCACTGTCAGTTGTCGAGGCGCGGCGCCAGATCAGTGTTACAACAAAATATTCTATCGTCATTGCCATGGGCATGGGTATGACAACCCTCACTCGCTCAACGGATACTTTCTTTCTGGGACATTACGCCGCCGCCAAAGATGTCGGTCAATATTCGCTCGTCCAGATGATGCTGATTCTGGTCGGACTGTTTGGTGCTGCGCTCGGACAGAGCTTGGGAGCTCAAGTCGCACGCTGTTATGCGGAGCGGAATTTGCAAGGCATTGAGAATTTGCTCGCAAATAACGCACGACAGATCGCACTTGTTTCCTGTCCTTTGTTCGCAATATTTTTTTTCTGGGGCAGTGATCTTGCGCTGGTATTCGGCAATAGCTACATGGTGGCGACCGCCGTTGTTCGTTGGTTAGCGCTTACGTCGCTGGTTGTGACATTGACTGCATCAGCAGGTTTTTCCTTGTCCATGACGGGTCATCAATGGCTCGAACTGATGGTGCTGAGTTTGGGCCTCTTGTTTACGATTGTGCTTTGCCGCGCAATTATTCCTGCTTGGGGACAATTGGGTGCGGCAGTGGCAGTCTGCACGGCAGTGGTATTGACCAATACCCTGAGACTATTTGTGGTCTGGCGCAGGTTCAGCATTTTTCATTTGCGCGGTGATCTGCTTGTCATAGGCTTTCTACCGATGGCGCTCGCATGGTGTGTGAGTCAAACCGGGGGAGGATTTGGAATAGAGCGCATTGTTCGAGCCATGACTGGCGCCGCTGTCTTCGCCACACTGTACGCAGTCATTGCTTGGTTTGTGCTGCTTCGGGATGCTGAACGTAGTCGATTAATTCAGATCATGCATTGGCGACGCTTGAAACCGGTGGTCTGACATGCGTGTTGTCCTCATTGCCTTGCACTTCGCTGAATACGCTGCACGCTTGGCATTGGCATTGGCTCTGAGCGATGAGCACGAAGTGTTGTTGATTTTGCGTGCCGACAATGCGAACAATGAGCTTTCTCCCCGCTTGTATGACGATCTCACACGGAAAGTACAAGTGCATTGCGTTGAGCATCGCATGCTCAAACAGCCCAGCGTGGCCGGCGCTGCGCTGAGGATTGTGCGTCGTGTGGTGACTTTTCATCCCGACGCTGTGCATGCCCAGGAACAAATGACCGACTACGGTTGTTGGGCATTGCTCTGGCTGATGCGTCGCTACCCTACGGTGCTAACGGTGCACGATCACGTTTCGCATAGCGGCGTTGATTCAAAAATCCCCATGCGAAAGAAATTTTATCTAAAGCAAATCCGCAAGCGCGCCCAGCACATCATCGTACATGGCGAATGCATACGGCAGGAGCTAGTCGCCACGCGTATTCGTGACTTGGCAAGTGTCAGCAGCATCATGCATGGGGTGCTGGGTGTGGACAAGCTCTGCGCAGACACGGGCTACCCGCTGGGCTCACCGAGTTTACTTTTCTTTGGACGAGTCGAAGCCTACAAAGGCTTGGGTGTTTTACTTGATGCGCTCGATCTATTACGCAGCGAAAGCTCGCTAGCTGTTCGCTTGGTTGTTGCGGGACGCGGTAGCGACCTTGATCAATATCGTGCACGCATCGCGGCAGACAAGAATGTTGAGCTTCTGGATCGATACATCGCGCCTGAAGAAATATCCGATCTTTTTGCTCGCAACACGGTTGTCGTTTTGCCCTATATCGATGCAACCCAAAGCGGTGTTGCGGCGTTGGCCTTTGCTTGTGGTAGACCAGTGATCGCCAGCGCTACGGGGGCGTTGCCAGAGGTTGTGCGCGATGGCGAGACCGGCCTTCTTGTGCCCCCCAACGATGCGGCAGCGCTAGCAAACGCTATTCACCGCTTGCTGACTGATCGAGCACTATGGAAGTTACTTGCGGACGGCGCGCATGCGCTGGCCACTGGCGATTTATCTTGGCCATCTATTGCGGACAAAACGACAAATGCATATCTTGCGACGGTGGCGTTTCAAAGATGAATAGCGCCAGGTTATCTAGCCGGCCGATGCGTTTGCTATTTGTGCTGAACTCGCTAGGTATTGGCGGTGCAGAACGGCACGCCGTCGATCTGGCTAAAGCTTTGGCGGCCCGTGGACATGTATGCC
>DASUGV010000319.1:0-2514 GCA_036273835.1 Rhodocyclaceae bacterium | reverse complement strand
CCTCGTCGTGTCGTGCGACACTTATTACTACATGCTCGCTAATGACATGGGCATCGATCTTATTTCGTCGTTCATGGGGAAATTTGGTTTCGGTTCAAAAACCGGCATCGATATCGAGGGCGAATCCGATGGTGTGTTGCCTTCGCCGGAATGGAAAAAGAAACATTTCAAAAAGCCGGAACAACAAAAATGGTATGCCGGCGAGACGGTTTCGATCGGCATCGGCCAGGGTTACAACGCATACACGCCGATACAGTTGGCGCACGCCCTGGCAACACTCGCATCGGGCGGCATCGTGTACAAGCCACACCTGGTGAAGTACATCGAGAATGTAAAAACCGGCAAGCGCCAGACAATCGAGCCGACACCGGAGAAAATTATTCCGCTCGATCCGGATCATCTGGATGTCATTCGCCGCGCAATGATAGAGGTCAATAAGTCCGGTACCAGCGCAGGCGCCTTCGTGGGCGCCGGTTATGTATCGGCAGGCAAAACCGGTACTGCTCAGGTGTATTCGCTCAAGGGTGTCAAATACAAAGAGGGCGAGGTGAACGAGCGCTTGCGCGACCATGCGCTTTTCATCGCGTACGCGCCCGCCGATCATCCGAAAATCGCACTGGCCGTCATCGTTGAAAATGGTGGTTTCGGCGCCGCAGCCGCCGCGCCTATCGCACGGCAAATTTTGGATTACTACCTGCTGGGCAAAACGCCAAAAGGCCCCGCCCCGGCGCAACCGGATGCGAGCGTGGACGAATAATGCAATTCAATCCCATGCGCTTCATACGGCGCCTCGTCTCACCGCTCGATCCCTGGCTGTCCGGTATCCTCGGCGCGATTCTGTTCGGTGCCTTCATTGTCATGCTGAGCGCCGCGCCCGAGCGCATCCAGTCGCACACCATCAATATCGGCGTCGCGGTTCTGCTGATGTGGCTCACCGCTAATCTGGCACCACAACGCCTGTCCACGCTCGCCTTGCCCCTATATGTCATTGGCGTATTGCTGCTGCTGGCGGTGGCGGGATTTGGCGAAACCAGCAAAGGCGCACAGCGCTGGCTGAACCTGGGCGTGGCGCGCATTCAACCATCCGAGTTGATGAAGATTGCCATGCCGCTGATGCTTGCCTGGTACTTTCAGAAACGCGAAGGCAGTCTCAAGATACATGACTTTCTAATTGCTCTGGTACTGCTTGCCGTACCGGTTGCGTTGATCGCCAAACAGCCTGATTTGGGCACTGCGATTCTCGTACTCGGTGCCGGATTCTTCGTCATCTTCTTCGCCGGCCTGTCATGGAAGCTTTTGATTCCCGCCGGCGTAGTGGGATTGATCGTAGTCATCGGTATCATCGCTTTTCAAACGCGGATCTGTGCACCCGAAGTGCAATGGCCGGGTATGCGCGACTATCAAAAGCACCGTATTTGCACGCTGCTCGACCCCGCGTCCGATCCGCTGGGCAAGGGCTTTCATACTATCCAGTCCACGATTGCCGTCGGCTCTGGAGGCTTCCTCGGCAAAGGTTGGCGCGAAGGTACGCAAACGCATCTGGATTTTTTACCCGAACGTCATACTGACTTCGTCCTCGCCGTACTATCGGAGGAATTCGGATTGTTCGGCGTGCTGATCTTGCTCGCGCTCTACAGCCTGCTGATCGGACGCGGATTGGTGATCGCAGCCAAAGCGCCTAACCTCTTCACCCGTCTGCTGGCAGGCGCGTTGACCATGATGGTATTCACCTACGTTTTTGTGAACATGGGTATGGTCAGTGGCATCCTGCCGGTAGTGGGTGTGCCATTGCCGCTAGTGAGCTATGGCGGCACATCGCTGGTTACCGTGTGTCTGGGCATCGGGATACTGATGAGCATCCGCCGACATCGGCGCATGGGGCAACAGTGAAGATCTCCGCCGTATGTTTGCCTTCGTTTTTTTTGCCCGCGACATTTGCATTACTGCTTGCTGCTTGCGCCAGTACGCCGCCAGCAACTCCTTTGGCGCCGCCGCATGCGCCCATTACTACGACACCCGAAGCGGCAAAGACGCCGCTGCCCTCCATCCATCCCGAACCGTCAAACATCGCAAAGCGACCCGGCGGTTATTACAAGGACGACGGCCCAGGCGATAACCCGCCACCCAATCTGGGCGATATTCCGAACGCGCAGCCTCGGGTCGAAGCGCTGAATCGTTATGCCAATCGTCCTTATGTCGCGCTCGGCCAGAGTTATTCCCCGCGGCAGCAGGTCGTCCCTTTCGTTGAGCGCGGTTTGGCCAGTTGGTATGGCAAACGCTTTCAGGGTGTTCGCACATCCAGCGGGGAACCCTACGATATGTATGCCATGACCGCAGCGCATCCGACCTTGCCCATTCCCAGCTACGCGCGCGTAACCAATCTGGAGAACGGCCGCTCGGTGATCGTGCGCATCAACGATCGCGGTCCTTTCCACAAAGACCGTATTATGGATTTGTCATATACTGCGGCATGGAAGCTTGGTTATGTCGATAAAGGTTCGGCCCAGGTCGAGG
>DASUGV010000318.1:0-8302 GCA_036273835.1 Rhodocyclaceae bacterium | reverse complement strand
ACTTGATGGCGGCGTACCCGTTCGAGCTCAAGTTCGAGTGCTTTCGCCGCAGTGATCGAAGCGGGCGTATGGCCAGGCAATCCTGTGCGTTCAGCATATTCGCGCGTTCGTTCCGCACCGTCTTCGGCTAGAAACAGTTTGCCCGTGGCCGTCGTGTGCAGCGGGGCGCGAGCGCCGACGATATGCACGACGCGTACAGCCGAACGACCACTAGACGTGCGTTCTACATAAACGATTTCATCACCGGCACGCACGCCCAGATTGACGCTCTCGCCGGTCGTGGCATGTAGCTTGAGCATCGCAGGCATCGCTACCTCCCTGACCGAAATGCGTGATTTGACGATATTGCCCAACTCCAGCAAACGAATGCCAAGGCGATAACTGCCCGAGTCGCTACGCTCCACGAAACCACTTGCAATGAGCGTACCAAGAATGCGGTGAGCGGTGGAAGGATGCAGATCGGTATCGAACGCGAGTTGCTTCAGCGCGACAGGATCGGTGTGACGCGCAAGCGCTTCTATCAGCGTCATCATTCTGTCGATGACCTGAATCGAACCGCGCGCGTCCTTGTTGTCCAACGAATCAGCGGGAACGGAAGGCGTTAGAGAGATGGATTTTTGAGCGCTACGCATGCACCAATCTTACGCCATAAGATCGGATTTCGCATGATGAAATAAAATGGCGTGTGCTTTAGTGCGCACCGAAATAGCTGCGTTGCTGCGGCCAGCGGCGTATGGTTTGCCATACACCAAAGACAATCAATGCGATAAAGCATAGCAACGCCCATTCGGCAATCGACAGACCAAGCAGTGTCCAATCGACTTTGGAACAATCGCCTTCGCCGCGAAACAGCATGGGCAGTGAACTGGCTAGCGGGAAGTGACTGATCATGTATTCCAAGTCGGGACCGCAAACCGAAACATTTGGCGGAAAGTGCTGCAACCAGCTTTGGCGTACCGATACGCTACCGCCAGCTAGCGCGGTCAGCGCAATGAGTGCCCCATAAACGCGGCGCATGAAACCCGTCGGATTGTGCAGTCCCGCGATCAATGCGACCAGTCCGCAGGCGACAAAAGCATAACGCTGCAAAATACACAGCGGACAAGGTTCCAAACCTTCGACATGTTGTAGCACTAAGCCAAAAGCAATCAGGCCGGCGCATACCAAGAATGCAAGGAGAAAACCCGCACGCGGCGACAACTTATTGAGCATATTCATCGTTGATTTTTTTGATTGAAGTGTGACCGCTGCTATGAGTTTCGCCAGCGCGATTAGTTCATGACCAGATTGTAGCCGAGCGTATAAAGCCTGTCTTGCGCTACAACAAGGCAGACTACTTTTCTGAACAAGACGCGGATAAATTAAAGCGCGTCGCTCGTACGATCGAGATTGGCTCGGTTGTACGAGCAATCAACCGAAGCTACTGATTACCGCTGCTTGGAGCGGAATTTTTGTCGGTATCGGAGTGTCGGCGATCATGTGCGTTTGCATGCATCTTTTGGTACATGGCCTTTATCTCGTCCCGTGAAAGCTGACCATCTTTGTTGGTATCGGCTGCATCGAAGTTCTGCATGATTTTCTGTGTCATTGCTTCCGCTTCGGCACGACTTATGACGCCATCATGATTCGTGTCGGCCGCCATGAGGCCGTCATGGAAGTGCGGATGATGAGGGCGATGCGCAAGCATCTTGTCGTGCATTGCCTTGAGCTCGTCGCTTGAGAGCATGCCGTCCTTGTTGGTATCGATATCGTCGAAATGTTTAGCCAGGCGTGGCAGATTTTGTTCGGCTTCCGCTTTCGAGATGAGGCCATCGTTGTTCGTGTCTGCTGCTTTCAGCATGACGGCCATGTGCGCTTGCATACCTGCAGAGTGGGTTGATGTAGGAGAAGTGGTTTGTGCGAATGCCACTGCGCTGCCGAATGCGGTAGCGATGGCCAGGACAATAATAGACTGACGAGTGATGTGCATGATTCGTTCCTCTGCGATTGGTTTCGTGCAAGGCGGGACCGCCTTCGTGATTGCATAGTAGGCATGCAGCGCACGGACGGTGTTTCACGAGGGCAAGGGTGTGTATCCATTTGTAACGCTGGAATGCTGTAGCGGTTTTCTTGAGCAGTCGCTATTCAGCGGTAAGTTCGGCAAGCTAGAATCGGCAGCTTGCTACGAGCTTTTTTCTCGACTCACCTTGATTCATGACCCACGAACTCATCGCTGCAGTTGATCTCGGTTCCAACAGTTTTCGGCTGATGGTTGGCCGCGTTGTCGACGATCAGATTTATGAACTCGACAATCTCAAGGAATCCGTGCGGCTCGCTGCCGGTCTCGGCGCCGATAAGATGTTGGATACTGCGGCTCAGACTCGTGGACTGGACGCGCTGAGACGTTTTAACGAGCGGCTCAGAGGTTTCGCACCCGACGCGGTGCGCGCCGTTGCTACGAACACTTTGCGGGTGGCGAAAAATTCGCCCGAATTTCTGGTGCAAGCCGAAGAGGCGTTGGGGTTTCCGATCGAAGTGATTGCAGGACGCGAAGAGGCGCGCCTGATTTATGTTGGCGTAGCGCACACATTGCCTGATCCGGGATTGCAGCAGTTGGTTGTCGACATTGGCGGCGGTTCCACTGAATTCATCATTGGACGCAATTTCGAGCCGCTACAACTTGAATCGCTTTACATGGGTTGCGTCAGTTACAGCTTGCGTTTTTTTCCGGACGGATCGATTACCCGTCACGGCATGCACGAAGCAGTAGTGGCTGCACGCCAGGAATTGCAGACCATCGTGCACGCATATCGTGCGACCGGATGGGAGTTGGCTGTTGGTTCCAGCGGCTCGGCCAGAGCCATTTGCGATGTGCTGGAATTGAATGGTTTATCGCCGGTAGGAATTACTTATGAGGGGATGGAAAAACTACACAGTGCGATGATCAAAGCGGGACACATCGACCGCATCAATTTGACGGGCTTGAAATCCGATCGATTGCCGGTATTCACGGGTGGCTTCGCCATCATGTATGCATTGTTCAAGGAGTTCGACATCGATCGCATGGTGTTCTCGGATGGCGCGTTGCGGCTCGGTGTCTTGTATGACCTGTTAGGACGTTATCATCGCCACGATTTACGCGACGCGACTGTGCATGCATTCGTGCGGCGCTATCAAGTCGATGCGCCGCAAGCTCGTCGCGTGGCGAATACGGCGCTGGGTCTGCTGGCGCAAGTTTTGCCGGAATGTGCAGCGACTGAAGACAACGATCGACGCTTTCTCGACTGGGCTGCCTTGTTGCATGAGATTGGCTTATCGGTTGCGCATTCCAGCTACCACAAACACACTGCTTATATTCTTGCCAACGCTGACATGCCTGGATTCTCGCGAATGGACCAGGGACGTCTCGCGCGCCTCGCATTGGCACACCGCGGCAAATTAGAACGCGTGCAAGCGATGGATCCAAACAGCCGCGACTGGATATTGATATTGTGTTTGCGTCTCGCGGTGATCGTACATCGTGCGCGCGAGGAACGCGATGCGCTGCCATTGCGAATCGAAGCCGACAAGCGCAGCGAAAAGCGCGGTGGCGACAAGCGCGGTTTCGTCGCCATCGCCTCACACGAATGGCTGCAGAATTCGCCGCTGACCACTGCCGCGCTGCAAGACGAGGAGCAGCAATGGGCGCGGTTGGGTAAGAGCTTCCGCCTCAGAGTTGAGCGCACAATTGCGCGCACGGTCGCTTCCGGTTAAGCGCCCACTTCATTTCGCCACCTTATTCATATGGCAACGTACTCCACCGCAGCACGCTTGTCGCGCTCCGCTCCGCCGACGATCGAACGGCGCGAGGGTCATGTTGCACTACACGGCGACTGGATATTGAGCGCGCTGCGACGACGCATTCTTTTTGTGCGTTTTCAATTGCGCGCCGCGCATGGTGCGCATTTGGTGTGGGACATGTCCGGTGTCAACCGCCTCGACGCTTTTGGTGCGCTACTGCTATGGCGGACGTGGGGCTTGCGGGAGCCCGAAACGTTGGCGATGCCTGCTCATTTGCATGGGGCTTTCGATCGCATTCGTGAATCGGCAGTGATGTCTGTCGAAGTCGACAAACACGATTGGCTAGCGCCCGTGGTACAGATCGGTAGTGCAGTCCTCGGCGCGGCCGATCATGCTGTTGGCATGATCGAAATGCTTGGCCACGTAGCAATCGAATCGATCATGTTGTTCCGCTATCCACGCGAGATTCCGTGGCGGGAAATTTCTGCCTCCATCTACAAGACTGGCGTACAGGCAATGCCTATTGCGGCTTTGCTGGGTTTTCTCATCGGCATCGTATTGAGTTTTTTATCGGCATTGCAATTGCAGACCTTCGGCGTCGACAATTTCATCGTCAACATTCTCGGCTTGGGCATCATTCGCGAGCTGGGACCGATGCTGGTAAGCGTGCTGGTGGCCGGACGGTCCGGTTCCGCGATCACCGCCCAATTAGGCGTCATGCGTGTCACGGAAGAAATCGACGCGTTGGCTACCATGGGCGTGTCGCGCCATCAGCGACTGATCCTGCCCAAGGTCGTTGCATTGTCTATTGCCATGCCTTTGCTGGTGCTGTGGACGTCAGCCGCTGGATTGATTGGGGGCATGGTCGCAGCGGAATTCCAATTGAATCTCGACTACCGTTTCTTCCTCGAAACACTACCGCAAGTGGTGCAGGTGGCTAACGTGTGGATCGGTCTTGGCAAGGGTGTGCTATTTGGAATGACAATTGCATTAGTTGCTTGTCATTTTGGATTGCGAGTCAAACCGAATACCGAGAGCCTGTCGTCAAATACCACGGCTTCGGTCGTCACCGCCATCACTGCCGTCATCATGTTGGATGCCGTTCTGGCGTTGGTGACGCGAACTATCGGTGTGGTCGTGCGATGAGTTCAGTCATCGAATTGCGCGATATTCACACGCGTTTTGGCCATGTTGTCGTGCATGACGATATCAACCTCAACGTGCGGCGCGGCGATTTGTTGGCGCTCGTAGGGGGTTCGGGTTCGGGTAAGACAACCTTATTGCGCGAGATCGCCGGTTTGATGAAGCCCACGCAAGGTGAGGTGCGGTTGTTCGATGAGCCGATACAGACGGGTACACGCGTGACTCGCCGTGTTCGCAAGCGCCGCTTTGGTATGTTGTTTCAGGGGGGCGCGCTGTTTTCTGCTTTCAATGTGTTCGATAACATCGCGTTTCCCTTGCGCGAATTGGGCCGCCTGCATGAAGATGAGATCTACGCGCTCGTGATGAGCCGCCTTGCGCTGGTCGAACTCAAACCACATCATGCCAAATTGATGCCGTCTGAACTTTCGGGCGGGATGGTTAAGCGGGCGGCGCTGGCACGCGCGCTTTCCCTGGAGCCCGAATTGCTGCTGCTGGACGAACCGACTGCGGGACTCGATCCCGATCGTAGTGCCGCTTTCGTGAGGCTCATACGCTCGCTGCACGATCAGCTCGGCTTGACAGTCGTATTTGTCACGCACGATCTCGACACGGTTTCCGCATTGTCCAATCGCGTTGCCGTGCTGGCTGAACATCGTATACTTGCCTGCGATACGCTGGAAGAAGTGTTATGCATTGATCATCCATTCATTGACAGCTTCTTCCGTCCGCTGACGGCGCGCGATGAGGCACCGTCTGGTTGGGTCATCAAGTAAGGGCGAGATGTCCGCTAATAAGAATGTGATCGGGACAGACTGAAAAGAAATATGGAAAATCGAGCGCATGCGCTTATCGCCGGTTTGTTCGTCATCCTGCTCGGCATTGGCATACTTATTACATTGTGGTGGTTTGCCGGTAGCGGTCAGGAGTTCAAGCGCTATGAACTGGTGGCAATCGGTACGATCACAGGTCTCAATCCGCAGGCAGCTGTGCGCTTTCATGGCGTGCGTGTTGGTCGCGTGCTGGATATCGATCTGGACGACGACAGCGCCCAACGCGTCATCGTCACGATTCGCGTGCGCAGCGACGTGCCCATCACCATGGGTACGCGTGCCAAGCTAGGCTCCCAAGGCCTCACGGGAAATTCATATGTTCTGCTCAGCGACGATGGCAAGGACCCTCACCCACTGTTGAGCAAGCCGGGAGAGTTGCCGCAAATTGCGCTGCAACCCGGCAATCTCGATCAGGCTATCGATGCCGGTCGCGAGACGCTGCTTCAATTGAAGGAAGCTTCTGGCCGTCTCAATAGATTGCTCAATGACAACAACATAAGCAATGCTGAGCTCGCGCTCAAAAATATTGCTGCCAGCACTGCTCATCTGGAACGGACTTTGGCGCAGACGCCCGCCCTGATACAAGATATGCAGCGTTTCGCTTCCGCCGAAAATGCAGCCAAATTCTCCGATTCGCTGACCCAGCTGCAAGCTACCACGCAGAAATTTGCACCCGTGATCGAAAACTGGAATCGCGCCATCGGCAAAGTCGAGGCGGCGGGTGCCCGCGTCGATCAGCTCGGTGGTGATGTTCAGAGCGCGCTGACGGGCGATACGCTGCCTCGCATCAACCAGCTTACGACCGACTTGCAAACGACATCGGCGCAGCTCAACCGCGTGCTCGATGAAATGCAACGCTCGCCTCAAATGCTTATTTTTGGCCATCAGCCGGCACCTCTTGGTCCTGGCGAAATCGCTACCGGACAAGACAAGAAATGATCTCTCGCTTTATGCTTATTGTTATTTCCCTGTCATTTTTTTTGATGTGCGCTTGCACGGGCTTATCGACGCCTGCGCCGCAAATCGTGCAACACGATTTAGGTGGTCCTTTCATCACGGGCGCAACGGCCAGTCCTGTGCCCCTGCGTACAATTGTTGTGAGCGCACAGCCTGTTGTGAATGGCGTAGCCATGAATTACCGGGAAGCGGCCAACCCTACGCAGCGAGGTAGCTATGTACTCAATCGCTGGGCAGCGCCGCCCGCCGCGATGGTTGAAGCTGCGCTCACTCGGCTGATGGCGGTAAGCGGTACCGGCCGCTGTCGACTACAAGTGAGTTTGTCGGACTTCATCGTCGATATTGATAAGGCAGGCGATGCCAGGGCTGTTCTCGCTGCGGATCTGCGCATCGTCGGCGATGCCTCAGTGCCGAGCGCGCAGCGGTCTGTGGACATTGCCGTTCCAATGCCACGTGCCGAACCTGCGGCGGGCGCGCTGGCGCTGCGGCAGGCCGTGCAAAAGCTCGGCGAAACCGCCGCGATGTGGCTCGGTGGCGATGTGGGACGTGCGTGCAAAGTTAAGGCTGACTTGTGAAAATAGCTGTCGACGAGCCTGCATAGATAGTTGTCGGCCACCGTATCGAAGATCGCTTGTATGAAAGGCCGAACTTTTCAGGCATGTAAGGTTCTGTCTACTCATTGTTATTTGGCGCGCGCGGCATGTTGATCGATACCCATCTCCATCTTGATGCCGCTGAATTCGACGACGATCGCGACCAAGTGGTCGAGCGCGCGCGCGCAGCAGGCGTAACGCAATTCGTATTACCGGCAGTTGAAGTGTCGAATTTCGATACCGTGCGCAATATTGCAACTCGGTTGCCCGGCGCGTTCTATGCGAATGGCATTCATCCGTTGTATGTCGACAATGCTCGAGAGACCGACATCGCGACCCTACGTCAGACGCTTGCCAAGGGCGGTGTTTGCGCAGTGGGCGAGATCGGTCTTGATGGCTATGAAGAGAAGCGCGATCTGACGCGACAGGAATGGTTTTTCAATGAACAGCTCAAGCTCGCCCGCGATTTCGAATTGCCTGTCATTTTGCACGTGCGCCGTGCGCAGGACGCCGTCCTGAAGTATCTGCGCCGCTACAAACTACGTGGCGGCATTGCACATGCTTTTAACGGTAGTCGTCAGCAAGCGGACATGTTTATTTCACTAGGTTTCAAACTTGGTTTTGGCGGCGCCATGACTTATAGCGGATCGCTACGTATCCGTGAACTAGCGGCGACATTGCCCTTGGCTAGTATCGTATTGGAATCCGATGCACCGGATATTCCACCCGCATGGATTGCGGGCGGTCGCAACGAGCCTGCCAATGTCGCGCGCTTTGCGCAAGTTCTGGCCGAGCTACGTGGCGTCGATGAACAGGAAATTGCTCGCACCACAACGGTTAATGCATTGCTTACGCTAAACATTACCTGAGGATACGGCGGCCGCCCAAACTGCCATTCTGCGAGATCTGATTTTCGGACGGGCCTAATCGCCTGTTGTCTTCCGTCAGTAGAAGGGAAATGGTCAAAGCGTCTCTCCTTCGTTCCTGTTTTTGCCCATCGAGGCTGGTGCGACGGATGCT
>DASUGV010000317.1:0-3435 GCA_036273835.1 Rhodocyclaceae bacterium | reverse complement strand
GCATCGACGGCCGTCCCGCTCCGGCCATGAAAGTTCTGCAGCCGCTTGCCACGAGGGGGGGCGACGATTCCGAAACGTTGCAACTGGCCGAGAGTCGTATTCCATCGTCATTACGTCATCGCGATCGCGCCGTGACGGCCGACGACTATCAGCGTATTGCCGTGGAAACGCCCGGTGTGAATGTCGGCCGTGTCGAAGTGTTGCCGCGCTTTCTGCCGCGCGAGCGCCGCTTCGACGTGCCCGGCGTGGTCACCGTGATGGCGCTACCCGCGCAGGATATTTCAGGGCCGCCCAACCCGCGTCCCGATCGTCCCTTCATCGAGCGTGTCTACAACTATCTTTCGGCACGCACGCCGCTGTCCACCGAACTGTATGTCATCGGCTGCGAATACGTACCGCTCGGACTTGCCGTTGGCATAAGCATACGCGACGGCTTCGCCCACGACCAGGTGTTGTTCGACGTGCGCGAGGCGCTGAAGACCATGCTCTGGCCATTGCCGCCCGGTGGTCTGGATGCTCAAGGCTGGCCGATGGGCCGGTCGGTGCGCGAGCGCGAACTGGAGGTCGACATCTCGCGCGTGCCTGGCGTACTCGAAGTCAGCGGACTGAATCTGTTCGCGCGCAACGGTGACGACTGGAGTCTGCTGACACGCACTACTGCCGACGGCACGCAGACCTTGGCCCTGTCGGCCTGGCAGTTGCCGGAACTGTTGTCGGTCGTCGTCATCGATGGCGACGTGCCGACCAATCTGAGCGCACTGCCCAACCCCTTCGCGCAGAGCAACGCCGTTGCGGTGCCAGTTGTACCGGAGCTGTGCTGATGCAAGCCAAAGCAAACAAGGACGCCGCTCATGGATGCTAACGGCCTGCGTTTCTGGATGCTCGGTACGGCATCGCACTGGCCGACGCGCACGCATGCCGTGTGGGACGACGATTGCCACACGTTGCAACTGGCATCCGAACGCAACTTGCCTCCGCCGGCGGATCCTTCCGCCGCTTTTGCGGCTGCCAATTCCGCACTGGAAGTCATTCCGCGCGCCGTGGATGAATTCGATGCCGTGGCCTATTGGGACGATAATGCAGGTGTCATAGCGGTAAAAAGTTATCTGCCCGATTCCGCCATCACGCTCACGCTGAACGAGCGACCGAGCGATTTGTGCGTAGGCGCAGATTCGATACTTTACGTGGCCTTACCCGACGGCGTGCTGATGCACGACTTGCGCGGACGCTGGGATGACGTGCTGGTCCAGCCCATTAATCCCCCTGTAGGCGGCTTCGTGCCTTGGAGAATGACCGCGGCATTTCCGGGCGGCGTGTGGGTGTTGGAGCGGGCCAGCGGACGCCTGGCGAAACTCGAGGGCATGCCGCTGCCGGCGCAAATTCCGCAGTCGGACGATTATGCACCTGGCGTATTCCGCCCTGACCCTGAAAATTGCCGCGTGCCTACGCTTCGTGTACTCGCCGATCCGGCGTGGCCGAGCGGTGAGCGACCGGTCGCTTTGGCTGCGCAGGCGGACTCGGGTCTGGCCTTGCTGTCCTGGGTGAATGACGGTCAGGCCACGCTGCGTTTATGGGATGCCAGCATGCAGCGTTTGCAGGCGCCCCTTACATTGCAAGGAGCGAGTTACGCCTATGCACTGGAATGGCTGAATGCAAATAGCATAATAGTTCGCATGCCCGGACGGACGGATGCGCCCGCTTTCTCGCTGGACGCCGGTAACGCTGCCAATACGCGCGATCCGCTTGGCGACGTCTACCCGATCGCTGCGGATGGCATCGAAGCGCCGTTCGCGCATCGTGTCGTCGGGCCGCCGTGTTATCCGGCGCGTGCCGACGGCGCGGAGCCGCTTTACCCCTTGTCGCTGTCCAATCTGGCGCGCCAAGGTAATGCCGCAAATTACGCGGGAAGCGGCACGGGTTTCGTTGCGCAACTCATCGACAGCGGTAGCACGACAACCGTTTGGCATAGGCTCTACGCCGAGGCGGCTATTCCCGCGCATTCAGGCTTCACCGTGTGGCTTGCCGCTACCAACGAAGCCCGGCCGCCTGCGCCGGAAGATCTGGAATTATGGCAACCGCATGGATTCGGGCGCGACATCGCGACGCTCGATGCGGTATTCAGCGCGCCACAACTGCCCTGTGCAGCGTGGGAGCGTGTGCCCTCAGAACTGCCCGGCCACCCCGGTCTGGGTCCATGGACGCCGCAGCAGGATACACAGGGCCTGTACACGGTGCTGATTCAAAATTCGCGTCAGCGTGTGCGCACGCTGACGGGGCGCTATCTGTGGGTCAGCGTGACGATGTTCGGCGATGGCCGCGTCGGTCCGCAAATCGCTGCCCTACGCGCATATGGCAGCCGCTTCTCGTATGCCGATCAATATCTGCCGCGCGTTTATCGCGAAACCTTGTTCGGCGATCCGGCGCAAGCCGCAGGTCAACAAGTAGACAGCATCGATATTTCGCTCAAGGCCACGCTCGATGCGGGCGGCATCGTTGCGGATGCATTGCGCGCGAGGCTCGTGTTGGCCATTCCGGATTTGAACGACCCGGCTTTCGTCGAGGTGGAAGTCAGCGGCGAGGCTTGGCTGTTGCACGAAGCCAACGGAAACCGCACCTGGCGGCTGACCCATGACATCAATGCTATTGGCATATATCGGCCCTTGGCGTCGAACGCCGACTTTCTCGGACGCTTTCTCGCAAATTTCGAAGGCGTGCTGACGCAACTCGAAGATCGCATCGCAAGCGCGCACCTCTTCAGCGATCCGGACGCGACACCGGAGCCGCAACTGGATTGGCTGGCCAACTGGATCGGCGTTGCGTTCGATCCGGCCTTGCCGGCCGACCGCCGCCGCGAATGGCTGAAGAATGCGGAGCCGTTGGCGCGCTGGCATGGAACGCGACGCGGATTATTGTTGGCACTGAACATTGCAACGGGCGGCGGCGTGCAAGGCGGCGAGATCATCGTCATCGAAGATTTCCGCCTGCGCCGTATTCTCGCCACACTGCTGGGAGTCGATCTTGGCGACGAGAACGATCCATTACTGCCGGGACTTACACAAAGCGGCAACTCGATTGTTGGCGACACATTGGTGTTGGGCGATCAAGAGCAGGTCGAACTGCTCGCGCTATTCAACGCCACTGTTGCCAGCGTCAGCGAAAATGACGCTGTAATAAGCTTCTACAATCAGCTTGCCAATAAAGCAACGGTGCTGGTGCACCAAAGTGTTACACCCGAGGACCTGGGTTTGATCCGCCGCATCGTCGATCTCGAATCGCCCGCGCATGTGGAAGTCAGCATAGAGACGGCGACGTGGCCATTCATGGTCGGCGTCTACAGTCTGGTTGGTGTCGACAGCTATTTGGGCCCACCACAAGTGCCGCTGCAAGTTCAGCTCGACCGCTCCAGCGTCGGCATGGGCGACTTCCTGATCGGCC
>DASUGV010000316.1:0-2305 GCA_036273835.1 Rhodocyclaceae bacterium | reverse complement strand
GATCAGTACGACAACACGTCCCTCGTCCTGTACTTTTGCGCGCAAGCGCATCTTGTCGTGACACGAACGGACCATCATGATCCCTGCCAAGATAAGGTACAGCCAAGCGCCGATATTCCATGCCAACAGCAACCGTGTCGTAATGTGCCCGGCAACCGCATGCGGTAAGAAAAATGCCGCCAGCAAACCGATGACGGTCGACGTCGTCAGCCGTGGGCGCGCGTGGATTTGCCGAAGCACTGGATTGCGATGCGCATGGTGTGGATTCATTTGTTGGCACATGATTGCGGCGTGGAATGCGATTGTACGAGTCCCACGCCAATTTGGCTCTTCGTTCCCCATCGGCGACCCTTGGTCCGCTCCTTACTTCACGCCGTGCAAATCTGCTAGATTTGCTGCCTTGCATTCGCACGAGCCACAGGTATATGGCGGAAGAGTTCGAAGTCCACGGGCCGCACGATCATGAATTGCATCATGCTGCCGAAGCGGGCCATTCGGGGGGAAGCTTCTCGGGGCGTATCGCAGTCGTCACCGCGATTCTTGCTACTGCCGGCGCACTTTTTTCTTATGAAGGCGGCTCGACACTCGCCGAAGCCGCGCTATCGAAAAACAATGCCGCGATCTCCAAAACAGAGGCGGCCGACCAGTGGGCATTTTATCAAGCGAAGGGCACGAAACAAACCATCGCCGAATTGGCGGCCGTCATCGCCTCTGAAGACAAGCGCGCTGGTTATGCGAAGGAGGCTGCCCGCTACAGCAAGGAAAAGGACGATATCAAAGTTCAGGCCGACAAGTTCGAAAAGGAATCGGCGAATTTCGATCGGCTTTCCGAAGAACAGATGCATACCCATCATCGCTGGGCTTTTGCCACGACCATGTTGCAGATTTCCATCGCCCTCGCCGCCATTGCCCTGCTCACCCGGCGGCGCTGGCTCGAATATGGCGTCTATGGCGTGGCAAGCATCGGTGTTGCAATTGGCATTATTGCGCTCGTTCACTGAGCGACGTCAATTCAACGCCACCGACGCCAAACGTGCCGGTTGTTTGCCAATGGCATATGACCGTTGCGCGCTGCCGCTGCCGCTGCCGCTGCCGGGTAGCAGGCGATCGAATTCTTTTTTCACGACCGAATAGCATTCGCACGCCCGCTCTTCCAGACCGTGGCGATTCAGTACGTGGATACAGCCACGGTTGTATTGAATCAGGTTGTCCGCTTGCAGCGATCCAGCCGCCATCGTCACGCTCTCGCGACGTACGCCGATCATGTTGGAGATGCCTTGCTGGGTCATGCGCACTTCGCCGGACGGCATGGCATCCATGATCATGAGCAGCCAGCGGCACAACTGCTGCTCCACCGAATGCAGTCGATTGCATACGGCTGTCTGCGTCACTTGCGAGATCATCGCTTGCGCATACATCATGGAGAGCGGCAACAGCCGTCCGCCTTGCTGTAGTTCTCTTCTCAAGGCGCTTGCCCTGAGCCGATAGCCGCAACTGGCGATCTGGACCTCTGCCTGAGTCGGGCTGCGATCTCCACCCATGAACAGGGCCATGCCGACCAGACCATCGTTACCGGCGATCGCGATCGCCGGCGATGCGCCGTTCTCCAAAGGATAGCCCAAGGAAACGATGCCGCTGATTGGAAAGTACACCCAGTCCAGTCGATCGCCGCTTTCGTTAATAACCGAACCTTGCGGCGCCGAGTAAAACTCCAAGCTAGGCAAAATACGTTCGTATTCTTCAGTAGGCAATGCCGCAAGAAGGCGATTTTGCTTAGGGCCATATGCGGAAAGCATACGTATCGGCGACACGGTCGCGGCATCGTGCGTAGGTGCGGCGTGATCATGATGGCAAGTATCACCTATCACCATGGCTGAAGCCTTGCTTGTCTCGTTTATTCTTTCAGCGTAGTTGAGCTGCATTGCTTTCTCCTTTGCGGATCGATGATCGCATCGATCTGCTCATGTACTTGTCCGGCATCGATCTGGTCCGACGTTTGTCCTGTGCCGGGCGATTCTTGCGTCGCCCGGCAGGTCGAATTTGCGAACGTCATAAAATCGGCAGCGCTGCGTTACTTGCCGTAGGTACTTTTTGCGGAAGCGACACAGTCTTTCTTGGCGTCGCTGGCGAGCGCATCGCATTTTTCGATCGCCACCTTATAGTCGGCATCACGCTTGTCTTCCGAAGCGTCACGCTGGGCCGCGCTCACTTTCTTGTCCATCTTCGCATCGGCCTTGGCGCTTGCTTCGTTCGCCTTTGCCTGCTTGATGCACACGTCCTTGTTATTGCCCGTCATGTCGTCGCA
>DASUGV010000315.1:0-5031 GCA_036273835.1 Rhodocyclaceae bacterium | reverse complement strand
ACAATGTGCCGTCATTGGTGTGGCGCTTTGCGTTTGCACTGCCGCTCACGACATCATCGCCCTCTGCATCGGAATGGCCAATCGATGCGGCCAAACTCGAAAATGATGACAGACGCATATTCCACGTCAGGTTGGCGTCTGTCTCTTTTGTGTTGGTGAAAAAAATAAAGTCGCCCGTAAGGTTATTGCTACCCGAGTTCACGCTGCGCCTTTCCGTGCGGGACGCCACCAGGGAGAGCGTATTGCGCAAGCCATTGATCGCAAAGGCGCCATACAAACGCCTTTCGACCGCATAGGTCGTGGACAAAGCATTGACTTGCACGGCACTATCGGGCGGATAGCCTTGCGCGGCCATGTATTGCGTAACTAGATCCTTGAGTTGTTCCGGAGACGCGCTAGGGTTCTGAGCCTGCGCCAAGGAATAAAAGATCGACGATAAAAGCACCGCGCCATTCTGCGACTGCGACACTGTCGTCACATCGCGCGAGTAGCCCGAATCAAACGAGTAATGCCGGAAAGTATGCTTGATCTTGGCATCGTAGCCATTGCCAAAAAAACGTTTGCTGACTTCAGCCGAAACGAGCGTTCTATCGGACGGCGTCCAATCGAATCCTTCTCCCCAATTGCGATAACTCAAGGTCTGTCCGGTGTAATTGTTCGCCTCGCGTCCGCCAAACACATGCACCCGCAAATCCGCCGCCACAGCATCGCTGAGTAAGAGGCGATAGTTGGAAGAAGTCTGCGTCGTCGTCTGATCCGATTTGCCGGTCGTGTAATTTCCACTGAGACCCCAACCGAGACGACCCCATGCGCTGCCGTTGTTCAGCGAACCCGTCACTGCTTGATTGAGGTTGTTGCGCACCGCGTCGCTGTCGGAATCCGTGTAATCGGCGCGATAACGCAATTCGCCGACACCGGTGCCGCCGAAACGCCAAAGACCATAAGGACTGAGCGTTGCCCTGCGCACTTGAGTGGTATTGTTCTGACCGTTATAGCTATTCGCAGTCGATTGCCCAAACAACGAAGTTGCTTGCCGTGTAATGCCCGCACTACCGTCGACGAATATCATGTTCTCGACAGCTTCGAGATTGCCATTGGCATTCAATCCGACGGAGGTGAGATTGTCGGACTTCTGCGTTGCGTGCGCCGTGTTCGTCACGTTCGCGGCCAGGTCGGCTTTGAGGCGCGTGCTGCGTCCGCTGATGCGAATCGAAGGCGTCACCTCGCTGACCCAGTCCGAACGCGCGCTGTCCGCGGGCGCGAGGTCGACGTTGTCGGTATATGTTTCGGTCAGTCGCACGTCCGCCGACGTGCGCCATTGCGCCGCCGCCGGCAGCATCCATGCGCCGAGACACAACGCAACCAGCCACGGCAAGGCGTGACTGGACGCGCGCGGACTTACCGTGGCAAACACTTCGGCAAGCGCATCGGCGAACATTCGACTATTTTTCTTGCTGACCATAGCCATAAGGAGCGTAGTAGCCGTAGTAGCCACCCGGTCCGGACTCTCTCGTCTTGTTGAGCAGCATCAGCTTGACGGGACAAGTCTCGATGTTCAGCAACGCCTGTTTCACCATCGACTGCGTCGTGCGTCCCGACTCCACGATCACCACGACCTGACCCATGTGGGTAGCCAGCACGCGCGCTTCGGTAGTTACCAGCAACGGTGGAGAATCGAATATGACAATGCGATCTGGGTAGCGTGTTGCGATCTGATCCAGCAAATTCGTCATCGATTCGCTGGCCAGCAATTCCGTCGCGCGCTGATAAGGCATGCCGGCCGGCAAGAGCGTGAGTTTTTCGACATTGGTACGAAGCAACACGTCGGATAGTTCAATGTCATCCGACAACAGCACATCCATCAAACCGCGCGCCGGAGGCAGGCCCAGCAGATTCAGTACGGAGGGACGCGACACATCGGCATCGACGAGCAGGACGGTGCGGTCCAATTCCATAGCCATGGAAATCGCCAGATTGATCGAGCTGAAACTCTTGCCCTCGCCCGGCACCGAGCTGGTTACCATGATGAGGTTGGCATGCTTGATCGCATTGGCGCCCTGTCCGGCCACGTTGCGCAACAGCGGACGTTTGACAACACGATATTCTTCGGCAATCGTCGAACGCGCGTTCAACGGCGTCACCATACCAAGCCCGTTGAGGCGATTCAGATCGATCTCGATCTTGCGGCTGACGCTTGCGGCGTCCGGCTCAGGCATTTTCGTCGCAGGAGACGTCATGGCGACCGGCGCGGGCACCACGGTAGGCGCAACAGCTGCGGCCGGCGCAACCGTGACGGGTGCCGATGCGCTCGCATCGTTTACAGGCGGAACATTTACAGCCGGAACGTCCACTCCAGCCCGCTTGAGTTGGTCGAGACGCTGTACAGCCTTTTCGATAATGCTCACGTCATTTCCCCTCAGCGTCCGAGCACGGCGATCAACAAGGTCAACGCGCCAAACACGGCAGCGAGCGACCCGACTGCGCCGACAAAAATGAAATTGCCACGGCGTTCCTTGCCGATGCGGCCGGGATCGGGTGTCATGGACACTGACCCGAGAATCGGCAATCCAGTGGCTTCGCGCAATGTGCGGCTGTCATGGAAAGCTGGACGAAGCTGGCTCATCAGAAAAGCAATGGCCACACCGATTGCCAGCGCGGCAAGCCCCACCAAAGGCATCAGCAGGGAACGATTGGGCGCAGCCGGTTTGCTCGGTACGCTAGGCGGATCGATCAGACGAAACTCCGCCACGCCGCCGGCCGAATCCATCTCCACCGACATATTGGCGGACTCGCGCCGCGCAACCAGGCCTTCGTAGTTTTTCTTGTTGATGTCATAGTCCCGATTGAGTTGCGCGAACTCCTGTTCGACTTGCGGCCCAAGCTTCATGAATTCGCGCAGCTGCGCCGCACGCGCCTCGTATTCGGCCACACGCGTCTGCAAGGAAGCAACATTGCCGTCGGCCTCCATCAAGGTGACTTTCATTTGTTGATATACCGGATTGTTGTTGGCCGATATCTGTCCGCCGCCTGCTTTCTTGCGCGCCTTGATTTCATCGGCGCGTTGCTGTTCCAGTTGTGCCAGCACATTGCGCGTGCCAATGACATCGGGATGTTTGTCGGTGTATTGCCTAAGCAAGTCATCGAGCTTTTTCTTCATGTCTTCAATGCGTCCATCCAATTCAGGCACCGAATAAGCTGAATCGCCGCTATTGGGATTGTCGGGCAGTAGCACGGGCTCTTCGCCGGCAAGTTGACGCTTGATCGCATCGCGGGAATTCTCGGCTTCGTGCAATTCCAACTGCGCGTCCTTTAGCTTGGACATGACGTCACCCATTTGTCCTAGCGCATCTTTTTCGTTGTCGCCCAGCACCGCAAGATTTTTGATGCGAAAGTCTTTGAGACGCGCCTCGGCTTCATCGAGTTTTTGCGCGTAGTTCTTGATTTGCTCTTCGATGAAGCGGCGTGCCGAATCGGTATCCTTTCGTTTATCGCCCAGTCCCGACTCAACGAAGATCGACACCAAAGATTGCACGACGCGCTTGGCCCGTTCCGGCTCGCCATCCAAATAGGAGAGCGTGTATAAATTATCGCGGCCCGCGCTTTGGATCTTCAGCCGGCGCGTGACGTCTTCGATGAGGGACTCGCGCTGCTCCTTCGATTTGATTTTCAGATCGAGGTCGGCCATGCGAATCAATTGTTCGACGTGCGGGCGACTGATCAAAGTCTTGCTGAGCATCGTCACCTGCTGATCGATATCGCTCGGCACAGCCAGACCCGCCATCAGCGGCGCAATCACCGACTGCGTGTCGACGAAGATACGGGCCGAGGCTTCGTACTTGTCGGGCAACACATATATCGTTATCGCGCCGGCAACGCCCACGACCCAGGCGACGACCAGACCCCACCAACGATAAGTCCAAGCGCCACGCGCATAGCCTATCAGTTGCCGCAACAGATCATCCATTACGATCCACCTAAACTTCCATCACACAAGAAAGACGGCGCCGATGCGCCGCCCCCACGCGCCGCACTTAAGCAGCAGCAGAAATGCAAAATGAATAAGCGACAAACAAACTAGAACCAGCTTTGCGGAATCACCAACACATCGCCTGGCTTGACTTCCACATTGGCCGAGACATCGCCATTCTTGAGCAAGTCTTTCAGTCGCACGCTGTACTGCTTGTTGCCCTCGGAAGTACGTAGGATGCTGGCATGATTGCCATCGGCAAACTCCGTGATACCGCCGACGGCTATCATCACATCCAGCAATGTCATTTGCTGGCGATAGGGCAAGACTTGCGGTTTGGTTGCCTCGCCAATGACCCGAACCTGTTCGCTGTACGGACCCACAAAGTTCGTCACGATGACGGTGACGACAGGATCGCGAATGTATTTGGCAAGCGCTTTCTCGATATCGCGTGCCAACGTGCTGGCGTCTTTGCCCATTGCCGGCAAATCTTCCACCAGCGGCGTAGTGATCTTGCCGTCAGGACGTACCGGCACCGAAGTCGATAATTCCGGATTACGCCATACGGTAATGTTCACCGTATCGCCAGGACCGATCACATAGTTGTAGTCCGCCGAAGACGCCTTCGCGGGCGCAGGAGGGTAGGACGACGCACATCCTGCCATCAACTGGCTGAGCACCAGTAGCGCGGCCAACGCAAAGCCGTATGCGAATTTGTTTACTGACGCACGCGACATCTCACACCTCCGGAAAAATGAAAATCTTGACTTGCCGAATCAGCGCATTCGAATAGCGATATCTGGCGGCATGTCCAAGGCTGGGGCGCAGTTTACTCAGGTATTCGCTACAACCCACGGAACAATGCCACAGTCCACAGCACACTTTGCTGCACACACAAAACGAGACTTGTATATTCTAGCTGCCTTGTCGTTGCAAACGACTTGCCCAATCGGGCGATTTTTTGTAGGCTTTTCGCGCCGCAGCTGGGTAGCAGCTTACAACAAATACAAAGCGCCAAAACACCGGCAATACGAAACCGATAAAACTAAGGCAGCGCGACAACA
>DASUGV010000314.1:0-3362 GCA_036273835.1 Rhodocyclaceae bacterium | reverse complement strand
ACACGTGCCCATCTTGAAGAAGACGCGGGCAAGTCCCTGCACGAAGACTTTCAAGGCAAGTCCGGTATCGACCTCAACCGCGCAGGTACGCCGTTACTGGAAATCGTCACTGAGCCCGACATGCGTTCCAGTGCCGAAGCGGTTGCCTATGCCAAAGCGCTGCACGCACTGGTACAGTGGATCGACATATGCGATGGGAATATGCAGGAGGGTTCCTTTCGTTGCGACGCCAACGTATCGGTGCGCAAGAAAGGCGTGGAAAAATTCGGTACGCGCCGCGAAATCAAAAATCTCAATAGTTTTCGCTTCATGCAGCAGGCCATCGATTACGAAGTGCAATGGCAGATTGCGGAAATCGAAGACGGCCGCGCGATCCAGCAAGCCACGGTACTGTTCGATCCCGACACGGGCGAGACACGTGCTATGCGTAGCAAGGAAGACGCGCATGACTACCGTTACTTTCCCGATCCGGATTTATTGCCGCTGGTGATCGACTCTGAATGGGTCACGCGCGTGAAAGGCGAGATGCCGGAGCTGCCGCAGCAACTCGCACAGCGCTTTCAAAGCGAGTACGGCCTATCAGCCTACGATGCGTCTGCCTTGTCCTCCAGCCGTGGCACAGCGCAGTACTACCTCGACACGCTTGCCATTGCAGGCACAGCGTTAGCTAAGCCCATCGCCAACTGGGTAATGGGCGAGATCGCCGCGCGGCTAAACAGAGAAGAGCGCGACATCACCGCTTCGCCCGTTTCTTCCGTTCAGCTTGCAGGCTTGATGAAGCGCGTGGCAGACAACACCATCTCCAACAACATCGCCCGCAAAGTTTTCGAGGCATTGTGGAACGGCGAAGGCAAAGATGCCGATAGCATTATCGAGGCGCAAGGACTCAAACAGGTCACGGATGTTTCGGCCATTGAACCCATCATCGATGAAGTGATCGCAGCCAGTCCGAAAAATGTCGAAGAATATCGCGCGGGCAAGGACAAGGCCTTCAACGCACTTGTCGGGCAGGTGATGAAAGCCAGTAAAGGCAAAGCCAGTCCCGCGCAGGTCAATGAATTATTGAAAAAGAAGTTAGGTGGCTGAAAATCTGTTGAATAGATTTCCAAAGAAGCAACTCAATTGGTTCCCTGCCAGATTTAAATTAAAAGCACCGTTTGCCCATGACGGTAGCTCGCGTATCGCATTTCCGCCAGATTCGTGCCTTCCAATCGGCGCAATCTATACAAAAATCCTGGATGAGTGACAAATTGTGTCTGTCTATATCTGTCCGAGAATAATGCGGCAAAATCAAAAATCGGACGCTAGCTGAGAACGGTACCAGCAGGTACTATCCCGCGTTCGACTGCGCAACAAAGTTGATTGCAGCACTATAAAACAAACACCAGAAGGTGTGCGGAGGCAAGGTGGAGACTGTGGGCGTATTGGACGGGCCGCTTGTATCACGGCGGCTGGCGATGGAATTTCTTCGCTATGCGGGTGTCGGGGGCTTGGCATTTGTCATCGACTTCGGGTTACTCACATTAGCGGTTCACCTTGGCGTCAATTATTTGACCGCCACAGTCATCGGCTTTCTTGGCGGATTGCTCACTGCGTTCACGTTGTGCGTGCTTTGGGTGTGGCGTGGCACGCGCGCGACAACGCCGAAGGACTTCGTAGTATTCACCGTGATTGGTGTGATCGGTCTGGGCTTGACCTATTTGGGCATGTGGGCTGGCGTTGGTTTGCTGGGCATGCACTATGCCATTGTCAAGGTTCTTGTTGCCGCCGTGGTGCTAGTGTGGAATTTCGCGCTGCGTCGTCTTTTCGTTTTCTTCCGGTGACCTGACATGAAACAAAACGTGATCATCATCGGCGCAGGCCCGGCGGGATTAACGGCAGCCTATGAACTGCTGGCGCAGAAATCCAATTTGCATCCCATCATACTCGAGACGACAAATCGCATCGGCGGCATTTCCTGCACCATCGAACACAATGGCAATCGCATAGACATCGGCGGCCATCGCTTTTTTTCCAAAAGCGACACAGTGATGAACTGGTGGGCCGACAAGATGAAAGTGCAAGGTCAGCCGGCGTCCGACGATATCCTGCTCAAGAAGGACAAACCTTACGCGCCGGGTGGCCCCGATCCGGAAAAAGTGGATCGCGTGATGCTCATTCGCGAACGCATCTCGCGGATTTTTTACCTGCGCAAATTCTTCGATTATCCGATTTCGCTCAAGGTACGCACTTTTCTCAACCTTGGCTTGTTTCGCACGCTGTCAGCCGGCGTCGGCTATGTGTACGCGCAAATCAAGAAGCGCCCGGATGAATCCTCGCTCGAAGATTTTCTCGTCAATCGTTTCGGCGTGCCGCTCTATCGCATGTTCTTCGAGGACTACACCGAGAAGGTGTGGGGTGCGCATCCGCGCAAAATTTCTGCTGCCTGGGGCGCTCAGCGTATCAAGGGACTGTCACTGTCGCGGGCCGTGCTGGCGGCCATCAAGAAAGCTTTCTCGCGCGGCAAGAACACAGATTTGCGGCAAAAGAACACGGAAACTTCGCTCATCGAACAGTTCTACTACCCCAAGCTGGGTCCTGGTCAACTGTGGGAGTTCGTTGCTGACGACATTCGCGGCATGGGCGGCGAAATATTCATGGAGCATAAGGTCAGCCGGATACATGTGCAAGACAACAAGGTCGTGGCAGTAACGGTGACATCGCCCGACGGTACTCGGCGCTTCGAATGCGACTACTGCGTATCGACCATGCCGATCAAGGACCTCATCGCCGGCATGGAAGGTCAACCTGTGCCTCCCGATGTGAAACGTGTTGCTTGCGACTTGCCCTATCGCGATTTCATGACGGTCGGTGTGTTGGCGAAGAAACTCAAAATAAGAAACGAGACAAACGTGCGCACGGTCGGCGATATCGTGCCGGATACCTGGATATACATTCAGGAGCGCGACGTACGCTTATGCCGTTTGCAAGTGTTCAACAACTGGTCGCCGTATATGGTCAAGGATTTGACCGGCACGGTGTGGTTGGGTCTGGAATACATGTGCTCGGAAGGCGACGATATCTGGCAGATGAGCGACGAAGATTTCATCGCTTTCGCGGTGGATGAATTGGTCAAAGTGGACATCGTCGATCGCGAAGATATTCTCGACACATGCCGCATCAAGATCGAGAAGGCTTATCCAGCGTATTTCGGCACCTACGATGAGTTCGACAAGGTGCGATCTTATCTCGATGGCATAGACAATCTTTTCTGCGTGGGCCGCAACGGACAGCACCGCTACAACAATCAGGATCACTCCATGCTCAGCGCGATGGAAGCGGTGAAATGCATGATCGATCCGTCCGCCCGGCGTGCTGACATC
>DASUGV010000313.1:0-4425 GCA_036273835.1 Rhodocyclaceae bacterium | reverse complement strand
AAGAATTCACGCGCTGCCTGTACTCTTTCAAAGGATCGATTGTAGTGCAGAACGACTTAGCTGAGCCTTTTGCCCCGCTCGTTGCCCTTAATTGGTCGAGAGTAAGCTGTTTTCGATAGCCAAATCAAATTTTCTTGCCGTCCGTTTATCCGATGATACCGATGCATGCTAAGGGCTCTAATCATTGGCTGACGACCGGTAAACAGCATGCGGGACAAAAAATTTCCTGCTTGAATTCGCTAAGTTTTTCCTAAGTGAGTGGAAAGTGCGATCGATGAACAGCAAACCAGCCGTACAGAGATAACGCTCTACGAATTTATGACCTATACCCTCTCAGACAAATGAAACTTGTTGCGAGATATCTGTGCCTAGTTGCCATCGTCATATTGACCGCCTGTGCAGTCCAATTGCCGGCAAACGAATCGCCAACGGGAATACCTTCGCTGTGGAGTACACCACCCATTTCGACAAGCGAAACACGGCTCGCGCAACTGAACGACTGGTGGTCGCAGTTCGACGATCCGCTACTGCCTGCGTTGATTCATGATGCACAAAATGCCAGCCCTCAAATGGCGCAGGCGCTGGCGCGCGTGGCAGAAGCACGTGCGCTCGCTCGCCAAGCAGGCGCTGCGCGGGCGCCGTCCGCGAACGGGTCCGCAAGCATCGAACGTAGCAAACAGACGGACGGCTTGAAGGAACCCGCTTTCACCGACGGACAGTTGAGCATCGATGCATCGTGGGAACTGGATATCTTCGGAGGCTTACGCCATGCCGCCGACGCCGCCGCTACGCGAGCGCAAGCCGCGTCCTTGCAATGGTATGACGCTCGCATCAGTCTGGCCGCCGAGGTTGCGCAGGATTACGTCAATTTTCGCAACTGCGAAGCGCTCGCCAACGTGCTGGACGAAGAAAGCGCGGCACAGGACAAGTTAGCCGAACTGACGCAACTGAAGGTCAAGGCAGGTTTCGAATCGCCCGCTAACGGTGCGCTCGCCAACGCGGCGCAAGCCGACGTGAACAGCCAGCGTATCGCGCAGCACGCCGCTTGCGAAGTCGCGCTCAGTCAGCTTTCGGTGGTCAGCGCACAGGATGTACCGGCACTGCGTCCGCGCCTGAGCTCACGCGCAGCTCAGCTTCCCCGTCCTGCCGCATTTCAGGTATCCAACGTACCGGCTGAAGTGCTGGCCCAGCGCCCGGACATCGCTGCCAGCGAACGCGAATTACGCGCGGCCGCTTATGACGTTGGCGTTGCCGATGCCGACCGTTATCCGCAGCTCACGCTCAATGGCAGCATCGGCCTGAACTTCGTTCCGGACATCCATGGCAATGCCACCACGCTACCATTTTGGAGCATCGGCCCAACCCTGACGCTGCCACTGTTCGACGCGGGCCGCCGGCAAGCTGCGCTCGACGCCGCGCGTGCCCGCTTGGCACAGGCGCAGGCAACGCACGAAGGACGCCTGCGCACTGCTGTCGGCGAGGTCGAGCAAGCCATCATCCAATTGAATAGTGCGAGCCAGCGCGAAGCCGACGCCGCGCGCTCAGTAGCCGGTTATCGAGAGTTTCTCAACGCCACCGATCAGCTTTGGCGTCTAGGCGGCGGCAGCGAGATCGATCTGGAAAATGCACGACGCCAATTCCTCACCGCGCAATCCACGCTGCTGGATGTGCAACGCGAGCACGTGGGCGCATGGATCACGCTCTACAAAGCAATCGGCGGTGGCTGGAGCGGTTCGGACAAGGTCGACACAGCCAGCAATGCCACAATCCGTACATCCAAATGAACGAAAAAAAGATTCTCATGCCATCATCATCCGGAGATTCGCATCGGCGTAGACTGGCCACAAGACGTATCGTGCTCAGCGTTGTAAGCATCTTGATCGTCATTGTGCTGATCGCACTCTATTCCTGCTCCGCCCACGACAAAGCGCCCGATCAGTCGGCCGCGCCAAAACCGGCGCTTGCCGTGACCACTGCGAGCTTGCAACAACATCAGTGGCCTGAGCTGGTGCTGGCAACAGGCAACATCGCCGCATGGCGGGAAGTGATCATCGGTACCGAACTATCGGGGCTGCGTCTGGAAGATGTGATGGTGGACGTCGGAGACAAAGTCACGCACGGCCAATTACTCGCCACCTTGCAGGATCAGACACAGAAAGCCGATCTGGCGCAAACCAATGCCAGTCTGGCCGAAGCCAAAGCGACGCTAGCCGAAGCCTCTGCCAACGCCGATCGCGCTCGCCAGTTACAAGCAAGCGGCGCACTGAGTGCACAGCAGATCGATCAATATGTCACCGCTGAGCAAACCGCCCGCGCACAGGTTGATTCATTCGCAGCACATGCGCAGACAGACGAACTGCATTTATCCCAAACGCATATATTCGCACCGGATGACGGCATCATTTCTGCACGTGAGGCCACCGTCGGCGCCGTCGTGCAACCTGGACAAGAATTGTTTCATCTGATCCGGCAACAGAGGCTGGAATGGCGCGCGGAAGTCGACTCGGCTGAATTACTGCAAATCAAACCCGGCATGCCCGTCTTCGTCGTCGGTGCCAGCGGCAAAAAGGTAAAAGGAACGGTGCGGGTGGCGGCGCCGACCGTCGATCCGCAATCGCGCAATGGACTTGTCTATGTGGACTTGGCGCGCAGCGACGATGTACGTGCAGGGATGTTTGCACGCGGTGAATTCGACGTCGGCCACAGTAGCGCGTTAACGTTGCCGCAAAGCGCTGTGCTGCTGCGCGATGGTTTCAGCTACGTATTGCGAGTCGATACAAACAATAAAGTGGCGCAAACCAAAGTCGCAACTGGTCGCCGCATGGGGAACGAGATCGAAATAACCGGTGGTCTCCAACCCGGCGTCGCCGTCGTGGCTAGCGGAGCGGGGTTTCTCAGCGATGGCGATGTCATACGCATTGTGCCAGCGGTACCGGCCGACAATGCGTCGTCCGACCAATCCGCTTCTCAAGCTCGATAGGCGATTGTCATGAACGTCTCCGCCTGGAGTATTCGCAATCCAATTCCGTCCGTATTGCTTTTCATCATGCTCACCGTGGTGGGGCTGATGGGCTTTCGGGCGATGAAGATTCAGAACTTTCCCGACATCGATTTACCGACGGTGCAGGTCACCGCCGCCTTGCCGGGCGCCTCACCCAGCCAGCTCGAAACAGAGGTCGCCCGCAAGCTCGAAAACTCGATGTCGACGCTGCAGGGACTGAAGCACATTTATACCGATGTGCAGAACGGCTCCGTCGTGCTCACCGTCGAGTTCCGTTTGGAAAAACCTACACAGGAAGCGGTAGACGATGTGCGCGACGCCGTGTCGCGCGTGCGTTCCGATTTGCCAGGCGATCTGCGCGATCCCGTCGTGTCGCGCATGAATCTTTCCGGTCTGCCTATTTTGACGTACGCGGTCGCATCCAACCGAATGGACGACGAAGCGCTGTCGTGGTTCGTCGACGACACGATCAGCAAGACCATATTGGCGGTTAAAGGTGTCGGCGCGGTGTCTCGCGTGGGCGGTGTCACGCGCGAGGTCCATGTCGACCTCGATCCAGATCGTCTGCTCGCATTGAATACGACCGCATCGGATATTTCGCGCCAGTTGCGCCAAATCCAACAGGAAGCCTCGGGTGGGCGCGGCGACATCGGCGGCGCGGAACAATCGTTGCGCACGATCGGCACCGTCGCCACCGCGCAAGAACTTGCAGCCATGCAAATCACGCTCAGCGATGGCCGGCACGTGCGCCTGGACCAGGTCGCCAATGTGAGCGATACGGTGGCTGAAAAACGTTCCGCAGCATTGCTCGATGGCAAGCCGGTGGTAGGTTTCGAGATCACTCGCAGCAGAGGTGCCGGCGAAACGGAAGTCGCCGCGGGCGTACGCGAAGCGTTGCAAAAACTCAAGCAGAACAATCCGGACATCTCTTTCACCGAAGCATTCAATTTCGTCAATCCGGTACAGGATAATTATGACGGATCAATGGCGTTGCTTTATGAAGGCGCCATCCTTGCGATCATTGTCGTGTGGCTCTTCCTGCGCGATTGGCGCGCAACGATGGTCGCGGCGACGGCTTTGCCGTTATCCATCATTCCCGCTTTCGCAGTGATGTACTTGCTCAACTTCTCGATCAATGTCGTGACGTTGCTGAGTCTCTCTCTGGTTGTCGGCGTGCTGGTGGACGATGCGATCGTCGAGATCGAAAACATCATGCGTCACCTGACGATGGGCAAGACACCTTATCAGGCGGCAATGGAAGCAGCCGATGAAATCGGCTTGGCGGTGATCGCTACGACCTTCACGCTGATCGCGGTTTTTCTGCCCACGGCATTCATGGGCGGGGTCGCCGGCAAATTCTTCGTTCAATTCGGTTGGACTGCCGCAGTCGCCGTATTCTTCTCGCTCGTTGTCGCACGCATGCT